>JADZBF010000247.1 GCA_020852215.1 Lysobacter sp.
CCGTTTCGAAGTGGCCTGGGTCGGCGACAGCCGCGCGTACCTGTGGCGCGACCGCCAACTGGCGCAGTTGTCGCAGGACCACAGCTACGTGCAGGAACTGATCTCGCAAGGCGCCATCACCGTCGACCAAGCCCGCACCCACCCGCATCGCAATGTGGTCACGCAGGCGCTGGGCGTGACCGACCCGCAGAACCTCAACGTCGAAACGCTGTCGGGCGAACTCAAACCCGGCATGCAGGTGCTGCTATGCAGCGACGGCCTGACCGAAGAAGTGGAAGACACCAATATCTCGCAAGTGCTCTCGCACAGCGAATGTAGTGCGCAGGAATGCGTGGACGGACTCGTCGCCGCGGCGCTCGACGGCGGCGGCTCGGACAATATCACCGTGGTGTTGGTGCGCCGCGGCTGAATCTTTCAAGCGCGTCGGTCGGCCGAATCGGCGCGACCGAACGCAAAGCGAATCGTCAGAACTTCGCGCATGTCGGCACGCGTTCGCGCAGTACCGATTCTTGGGCGAATTCGCGTTTGTATTGTGCGACGATCTCATCGATCGCGCGATGCGCGGCCGCGTCGCCCGCATGCAGCACGATCACGATTTGCGTCGCCTCGCCGACGATCGCGCCGTCGCCGGCGCGCCAGTGGCCTTCCGCTGCCAGAACGGTAAAGCCGTCGGGGAATCGCGACACGATCGCGTCGTCCACGAACGCGCGCCACTGCGCATCGCTCACCGTTCCGCCATCGCGCCGACTGCGGCCGAAATACAGCGTGTCGCGCTGCATCGCGCGTTCGCCGTCGGCACAAACGAAGGGCGTCGCGGATACGCGCGCGGGCGTCGGCGATGGCGTACTTGGGGCGCTGGGCGCAGGATTCGTCGGCAGCGCACGACAGGCGCACGACAGGCGCACAGCGCGACGGCGAGCGTCGATCCGAAAAGCGAACGCAAAGTCTGGGATCTCATGCGCCGCTTCGTCGATGACATGACTTACTTCGTCACCGTGCAGCGCGGCAGAAACGTTTTCAAACTGGCATCGCCCTTCAACTCGCAATGCCACTCCACCATGCCCATCGCCGTTTTCGGTTCCGGCCGCAGCACGATCTTGCTGTTCTCGGCCAGCATGCGATCCAAACTCACCACCACCGCGCCCGACTCGCCGATGGCGATACTCGCCACCGCCGGGCTGCGGGTGTCCTCGGGCGGCGGCAAACCGGCGTCTTCGGCCGTACGCGGCCAAGCGCCGTTGGTTTGGTAGTACTCGGTCATCGCCACGCGGAACATCGTCGCGCGGGTCACCGCATCCCGCGCAAGACTCGCGCGATCCATCGTCTTGGCCTGCGCCTGCAGCGCGTCCTCCGCGGACTGCACGCTGCGCCGCACCGACGATTCCAATTCGGCCGCGACGTTGCGCGCGTCTTTCTGCGCCTGCGATAGATCAACCGACACCGTCTCGGCTTTACGCGCGGCGGCTTCGGCTTTCGCAGCCGCGGCCTCGCGCGGCTTCACCACGAAATGATCGTAGCCCAGCAGCGCCAGAAAGCCGCCGATCAGTACTGCGGCGAGTGTGATCAGAAACTGTTTCATGCGATCCTCATCGAAAACGTCGCGCAGACATCGCCACGAGCGACCGCACGCACCAACCGCACAACGGCGTCCCGGTCGGCGGCGCGCGGAAGCGGCGCTCGAAACGACGACCGTCCGTCGATTTCAAATTCAGCATACCTTCGATCGCGCCGTTCGCGGCCGGAATAAATCGCGCTTCGCCCTCCAGCGTCGTCGAGCGCTCCGCCTCGTCGATATGCGAGACCACACCGATCTCGGCCGCGTCTTGCACGAAGGCCACGGTCTGCGCACGATCGAACTACGGCAATCGCCACAGCGACAGGCGCAGACCGGGCAACGCCATCGGATCGTCGCTCCGCCCCAGCCGCACGGAAAGAACGAACGCTGCGGCGTCCCTCGGCGCGCAGGTCTTCTCGACCCGCGCATTCACGGCCGCGCTCGATTTCTCGGAACGTGCGGTATCGCAGGCCGCGCCGGAAACCGCCGGTAATCGAGAGTAAACATCCACGCAGCATCGTCATACGGATTTCTCCACGAATCCGGCCGATGCGACGCAACGCCGATCGAACCGATACGCGGCATCTTCCCAGAAATTCCGCGGGGCGGAAACAGCCGGGAAGGACATCGCAGATCCGTTCGCGAAACCATTACGAAAATCATCGATGCGGTTGTCGGCCTATGCGGGTTACCGCCGCAGGACGCATAAGCCGAAGGCGTCATGCGGCAGAGACGCCACCATCGAATCCTCGGAAACGCCGCGTCGAAACACGAAACGACGCTGACGGCTCACGTGTCCGAATGCAGACGCAGCAGACCGCCTTCCCTGGTTCAAGGCGATTTCGGGCCCTGTGCGACTTCAGAGCTGTCGCTCTCGTAGGGCTTCAGCGTTCCGTCAGCCGAAATACGATAGCCGTCTTTGGGGATCGGCATCGCTTTTCCATCCGCTGTAAACATTACGCCTGGGCCAGAGAACGTCTTGGTAGTTCCATCTTTCATATACACCGAGACTTCGATATCCCGATCCACCTGGTTTTCGCTCGATTCCGCCGTAAGACCCGGAGCATCGGATGGAATCGGCTCATGAGGAGAGTCGTCGAGGGAAAGGGGCTGCGGCAGAGGCGATTGCCACGAAGCAGCGGTCGCATTTTGTTCGATGGCATACCTGTCTTTTGCCGAGCCCAGCGCGGGTTCTATGGGGTCGGACAGCCTATCGATACGTGTCGGCATCGACTCTGCAGGCAAGAGAGCGTCGGAGCGGATCGATTCGGCTGATCGATAAGCGCCGACGGCCAGCAGAGCGGCCAGCATCGCGAATGGAAATATACGAGATGATTTCATCTGGGTAGCTCCCGAAAAAAAACGAGTCTGTCCGACAGTTCGCTTCGCCTCGCTGTTCGCGAGGCGAAGCGCTTTGACGCATGCGGCTAGTAAGTCATCGTTCCTTTGCGGTCGTTAATCTTATAGACGAGACCGCCATATCCCCTGACTCTGATTTCCAGCCCCGCCACGCCGTCTAGGTTGACCGCCGAGAGGAATTGCATATTCGGACCCACATAGTAATACCTCGGCACAAGGCTCTTCGGGTGGAGGACAGCGAGATAGCCGATCGACGTCGTATTGATCGCGTATTCCTTGCCTGCCGCTCCATCGAAATCATTGACACTCATGCCGAGCCAAGCATAGCCAGTAGAGAAAAAGTGCTGCTTGATCGCATGCGCTTTATGCGAAATGAAAAGTATGGAGCCGTATCCGCCCGCGATCGACCCGGTATTGATGGCGATCTCGTTGCCGGCAACGCCATCGAACTGATCGACCGTCATAGGAACCCAATTGCTCCCGTATGGCCAGACCGCATATGCGAATACTTTTTTCGTCCGGTGCGTAAGCACGTACAAATCGGAATAGGTTCTTACGGCGAATTCCGCACCAGCGACGCCATCCAAATCGGCGATGGCTACGCTATACCAGGAGGGCGCGATATAGTAATTTCCCGTCACTACCCCATTGATGTTTTTCACCAAGATGTAGCTGCCGTTGCTGTAAATATTTTCGGGAATACCATCGCCGTTGAGGTCGGCCGAACCGATGAATGCCGCGGAAAGCGCTTGGGGCGCGAATCCCAGGGTCGCAAAAAGAACGAACATGTACGCGAGAAAGTTTCGATGGATTCTGGATATTGGCTTTTTCATTTTCGTTTCTCCATTAGGCTGTAAGGGGACTCATGGCTTAGAAGATGAGATCGCTCATCCTGAGCGCATGTCGAGACACGATCGCTTGCGTTTGCCTGTAGATCGGTGGTCGCTTTTTTTAGGACGCAGACCACCCGGCTCGCCCCTGTTCGGCCGAGTTCGTCAGAATCGCGGCTTGCGAATGCGATGATGACAACGCTGTCATAACATGCGTTTTTTCGACGTGTCAAGCACTAATCACAAAACCTGCCGCGGTTTTCTTGGTTTCTCTGAAAATTTTCCGATCAATGGATGTATGCAGCGCTTCGGTTTCTACTTTGCGGGTCTTCGGATGCGCGAAGTGCGACGTTTCTTTTGCGATCGTGCGAAATCCATCCCTTCCGGCCCATGCATCCGCAGACCCAGAGGACGCATAAACCGAAGACGCTATGCGTCATCCGCCATGAAAACACCGCAATGGCGAATTCTCCCGGCACGAGATGACCGCGCATCGTCGCGAATGCCGTTGGATAGGGCGCCGACCTTCGCGCGACCGTGCGGGTCGGCGCCGCAACCTCCTACACGAAAGGCAAGAGGACACGACGAATGAAGATCAAAACGACCCGAGCCATTTTTTGCATGGCCGCGTTATGCGCACTATCCGGCGCGGTCACGGCCGGTTTGCGCTTCACCTCCGAGGTGTACGTCAACGACACGTACAGAAGCGCCGGAGGCAGCATGACCGACGCGCGCGGTTCGGCCGAGACCCGCCAATTCATCGGCTGTTATCACTGGTACGACACGCTCGGCGGCGCCACGCCGTATGTCGGCTTCTGCCAGGCCGCCAATTCGGCGGGACTGACGCGTTCGTGCTCGAGCACCAATTACGCCATTGTGGAATCGATACGCAGCATCAGCGCCGAATCCCAGATCGGTTTCTCCTGGAACGCCGACGGCACGTGCCGCTACGTCATCGTCACCAATAATTCGTATTACAAACCCGCTTCGGCGACCGGGTTCTGAGTCGACCGCATTCTGTCCGCGCACGACGCGGGCAGAATGCGCCCCACCACGCAAGCGATAGGCGCCTGAGCCATGTCGAACAAAAAAACCGTTGCGATCGTAGTCTTGTTGGGCGTCGTCGGCGTGCAGCAATGGTGGTTGCATCGGCCCGCATCGTCGGCCGAAAGCGCCCAAGCCACGCCGACTGCCGTCGACAATATCGATCGAGAGCCTGATCAACGGCGGGACCAACGGCCCGATCGACAACCCGATCGAAACCTTGCTCAAGCCGATATGGCGGAGCGATTGGCCCGCATCGACGCACGCTTGGCATCGCTGGAAAACGACAAGACATCAACGCCGACACCATCGCAGCCGAGCGTTGTGCTGGGTAGCCCCGAAGCGACGGCCGCCGACCGCAAGATCGCCGCACTGCTACCGCGCGGGCCGATGACCCAAGCGCAGTTGTTCGAACTTCAATCGCAGCTCGCGCAATACAACGGCGACGAACGCGTCCAACTCTCCGCCGCGCTCGCCCGCGCCATCAACAACGGACGCGTGCAGATCGCGTCGGCGCCGTAAGGCGAAGCGCAACGACGCCAATGTCGCTGCGTTCGCACAAGGCGATCAAACGCGGCGGGGCTTCGATCAGCAGCATGTCGGGACGATTGAACATCAGGCAATTCCGTTTCGCCCGACGCTCAGAGTGGACGCGATTGGCGAGCCCAACCCGCACCGCGCATAGGGTGCGCCAGGGCGCAACGTATCGGGACACGCGAAACGGCCATCGGTGCGCCCACGCGCACCCTATGCGGACATTCGTCGTTCCGGCGAACGACGGAATCCAGCGGTATTCGATCTTCCGCAGCGGGATCGCGGCATTCGCTGGGACGTCGAAGGCAAACCCCGTTTTGCTCTTTAGGGCTTCAATCGCCTTTGCCGGTCGTCACGCTGATCTCGCACACCACTGCCGGGTTTGCGCGCATCCGCGGATCGTCCGAGGAAAACAAGGCATCGCCGCTGGGGTAGTCCCCCGGCGTATTCTCGGGTAGGCAAAGCCTGAGCGTGCCGCTTGCGCCGTTCTTCGCATCGAGTCGCCCGCCGCGCCAATCGGTGATCGCGCCGCCATAGTCCCACTCGAATCCGTAGAACTCGAACGGGCGTCCGTTACGCGTTTCCAGTTCGGCGCTGGTCGTATCCATACCGATGCCGTCGGCGCGTCGCCACAGGCTTTCGCGCATCGTCACGCGCAATGCGACCGGATGCTGGCCCGCCTCGTCGAGAACGACATCGACCGTGCGCCGCGGGTCGTCCGGGTACAGCCGCCAGCCCGGGAACGTTTCGCCCTCGGCGCCGTCGATCATGACCGACACCACCGCTTTCTCGCCGAGCCGCGTTTTCGCGCTAGCCAGTGTGTCGTCGGATCGCAGCAACTTTTCGAGCATCGGCGCTGCGGTCTTATCGTCGACGGGGCGATCGGCCGTCTTGAACACGGACGCGTCCGTCGATTCCCACTTCGCAGTTTGCGCGGGCACCGACGATTCGGCGGCCCACCCCTCGTGGCTCGCATCGCAACCGCAGAGCGTCGCGATCACGACGAAAATAAGATGCGGCGCGTGTTTCATCGGCGAACTCCATCGCGAGCGAGAAAAAGAAGCTACCCCAAACGAGCACGCTTGCCCAGACAGCCGCTTCATCCGCGCGACGGACATCGGAACCACACATTGCGCGTAGGGTGGCGGTGAGCGCAGCGAACCCCACCATCGGACAATCATGCAGCGGAGTTGTCCAACGAAGATCGACAGGCATCTTCGGCATGCTCAAGGATCGTCGAAGGTGCCGGCTCCGTCGGGTGGGGTGCGCTGCGCGCACCCCACCCTACGAAAGCGGGCGTCAACCGATGGGCGACGGCTCGGCTGCGTCCAGCGGCTGCAGGCGGTTGTGTTCGTCGTAGCGCAAACCGCAGACGGTAGCGGCCGAACCGCGTAATGCCGCTTGCGGGCGAACGCTGCTGCGTTCGCACAGGGCGATGAATTGCGGCGGGACTTCGACAACACACCGTTCAACACCGGAACGTTGGAAGCGTTGGGCATGACGGAACTCCGTTTCGCCCAGCGCCCGGAGTGCGTGCCGTGGGCGAATCCAACCCGCATCGCGGTAGGGTGGCGGTGAGCGCAGCGAACCCCACCGTCGGACAATCACGCGACGAAATTGCCCGGCGAAGATCGATAGGCGTCTTCGGCATGCTCAAGGATCGTCGAAGGTGACGGCTTCGGTATGGTGGGGTTCGCTGCGCTTACCCCACCCTACGAAAGCGGGCGTCAACGGATGGGCGACGGCTCGGCGGTTTCCAGCAGTTGCAGGCGGTTGTGTTCGTCGTAGCGCAAGCCGCAGACGGTGGCGGCCAAACCGCGCAAGGCCGCTTGCGGGCGCACGCCGCTGCGTTCGCACAGCGCGATGAATTGCGGCGGAACTTCGACAACACACCGTTCAACACCGGAACGTTGGAAGCGTTGGACATGACGGCACTCCGTTTCGCCCAGCGCCCGGAGTGGGCGCCGTTGACGAATCCAACCCGCATCGCGCATAGGGTGCGCCTGGGCGCACCGTATCGGGACATGCGAAACGGCCATCGGTGCGCCCAGGCGCACCCTATGCGGACATTCGTCTTTCCGGCGAATGCCGGAATCCAGCTTTATTCGGTCTTAAGCAGCGGGATCCCGGCTTTCGCCGGGATGACGCGCGTGCAGGGCGGGCGATGATGGGCGCAGTGGAGGAAGCCCTTCGCGCCGAGGCTCAGTCGTTCAAGAGTCCGCCTGCACCTTCCCGAAAGTCCACTATGAGCCGTGCTTTTTCTAAAATCATTAATTGCCTTCGGAGGCACAAGTCAAAAGATACGCCTTGAATGGCTCTATGTCGCCCGCAATAGCAAGCCTTAGCGTGGAAATATATTTCTGGTCAGCGCGGGGAATAAATAAAATCCTACCAAGCAAACGCTGGCTGAGAGCGCCGAACAACGCTCTGCTTGTCAATCCATTACCGTCAAAGAATGGGTGAATTTTCAAAAAATCGGCGTGAAGCCTCGCGGCGCGCTCAAACTTTTCATCAACCGATATATGCATCTCTTGCAAAAGCAAATCCTGAAGTGAATGCTCCCATTCCTCCAAACGCCGATGGATTTCACAAACCTTAACGGGCACAAGATTTAAATCTTTGTGATCGCAAGGAGAAACAACAGCTTCTACATCACGTAAAATTCCTGCATATACCGCCTCATTGCTAAAAATATTCTTATGTAACTCTGAAATTTTAAGCGACTCGATGCAGTTCAAATCGTTTAAGTAGTTGGCTGCAATTTCTATATGTCTAGTTAGTAGAGTTTCACTTGACCGATCTCTCGATGCTTCCAATTGATTTC
>JADZBF010000248.1 GCA_020852215.1 Lysobacter sp.
GCGCATCGATCGAGTCCACAGCTCACGCGCGCTCGACCCGACACGCATAACAGCCGGGCTTCGCGTAGTGCAGATGCAGATACGCCGTGCGTTCGTGCGCGACCAAGGCGTCGATCGCCGGTTCGAGTTCGGTTCCTGGCGCGACATCGGCCCACACCATCATCCCGCGCGCGTCGTAAGCGCGCAGCGACAACAGACGGGAACGCATCAGTTCCGGCACTTCGTTCGCTGCGGGTCGCGCTTGGATCGCGTCTTCGCGCACGTAAATCGGCCCGGACGCGCGATATGGCGTCTCGACGACATGATGCGCATGCGGCAACAGCAATAAGCGTTCGCCTTCGACCGCATCCTGCAAACTGACGCGACAGGGATACACCGGCCGGCCGTCGGCGACGACGCGGCGAATATCGCGCGCGCGCAAGTCCTCGTCGGGCAGCGCGAGCAGCGGCGAAAACGGTTCGATGGGCAAGGCGTGGATGCGGAAGGACATAGGGCGCTCCGGTAGTAGGAGCGCGCAGCGTGAACGTTCACGGGCGGATGCGATATCCGAATCTTGCGATTGCGCGATCGAAGCGGGGGTCAGCCCGTTTTGGCCGGAGCGTCGACTTTCGTCGTTTTCTTCGGCTTGGCTCTCACCGCCAGATGCAGGCCTTCGCGCCGCAGTTCGAACAGCTCGGTCGCTTCGATCAACGCGCTCAATTTCGCGTAACCATAGTTCCGCTGATCGAAGGACGCGCGGTTGTTGATGTTGTGACCCACCGCGGCGAGATTCGACCAGCCGTCGTCCTCTTTCTCGGCTTCCACCGCATCGCGCAACAAGCTGACGAGCTTCGTGTCTTGCCGCAATTTCGCCGTCGGCATCGGCGACGCCGGAGGCGATGCATCGCCGTGGTCGCCCGGCGCCTTCGTCCCGGGCGGACGTTCGTCGATGTAGAGAAAGGTCGAGCATGCGTTGACGAATGGGTCCGGGGTTTTCTGCTCGCCAAAACCGAACACACGCATGTTTTGCGCGCGCAGCCGCATGACCAGCGGCGTGAAATCGGCGTCGCTGGACACGATCGCGAACGCATCGAAACGATTGCTGTGCAGCAAATCCATGGCGTCGACCACCATCGCCATGTCGGAGGCGTTCTTGCCGGTGCTGAGCGCGAATTGCTGCATCGGCTGGATCGCGTTCGGGTGCAGCATCTGCTCCCATTTGCTCAAGTTCTGGCTTTTCCAATTGCCGTAAGCGCGACGGACATTGGCGACGCCATGCCGCGCCAACTCCGCGAGCACGACATCGATCTTCGATGCCGGCGCATTATCCGCATCGATCAACAATGCGATCCGCATTCGATCGTCCATGACGCGCTCCCTTCGTTGACGAAGCCTGCAGGCTAACGCGTCCCGCGACATCGCACCAGTCGCGAAGAAACGGCCCGGAGTCCGGGCCGTTTCGTGTCGCATCGCCGCAACAACGCGCTCAGTGCCAAGCGTCCTCGTAGTACGCCGTCGCGGTCATCGTCTTGCTGGCGCCGGTGGCGTTGTCGATGACGGTCACGCGCACGGTCTTGCTGCGGCCGACGCGGATCGAACGGAAACAAAACGAAGCGCCGGTCGCGCACACGCCCACTTGGCCGGTGGTCACGTCGGTCCAGTAGTAGGTGTAGCTGCCGGCGGTCAGGCCCACCACTTCGAACACCGCATTGCTGGGATTGGACGCGGTGCTGGGCGTCCACCCGCCCCAGCATTCGCCGATGGTGCCGTAGTCGTAGGCATAGGTGTCGACGAAACAACTGAGCTCGGCATTGCTGACATTGCCGGCCTGAGCGGGGGCGCTTGGCGCGAGAAGCGCGACGCCGAGGACGGCGGCGGACAGGGCTGAAAACGATTTCGTATTCATGTTGTAACCTCCATTGTCGAGATGAACGCAGTGCAGGCCATCGATGGCCTGCACTGCGATCCTACACCTTCGCACCACGCCGGCGCAGGCGCGCATCGCACGCACGCGCATACCGACTCGCATTGCGTTCAGATAAACGACGACATGCGAAAGGGCTGCGAACGCATCGCGATCGACGCATCGACGGGCATCGGTCGATCGCATTTAGGATGAACGAAAACGGCCCGATCTCCCGGGCCGTTCGTCGTGAGCGGCAGGTACTGCCGTGGATGTTCGAACAGCGTCAGTTCCAGCCGTCGAAGTAGCTCGCGTCCGCGTACACCGTGTTCTGCGCACCGGTCTGCAGATCGGTGATGGTCACCGCCATCGCGGCGTAGCCGTCGCCTTGGGTTTCGGTCGCGATCGGCACAAGGCAGACGCTGGCGTTGCCGCAGTTGTTGCCGCCGCCTTCGAGATTGGTCCAGCTATACGTGTAACTACCAGACGACAGACCGGCGACTTCAAACACCACCACCGTGGGATTGGACGCGCTACCGGGGGTCCAGGCAGCGCCGCAAGTGCCGGCGCTGGGAAAATCGAAGGCGTAAGTGTCGACGTAGCAGTTCAGTTGCGCGTTGGCCACATTGCCGGCCTGAGCGGTACCGGCGGGGACAAGGAAGCCGCCAGCGAGAAGCAGAGCCGAAGCTGCGAGTGCATGGAATCGTTGCATGGTCATGATGTGTGTGCCTTATGGTGTCGGAACAGGGTGTGCGGTCGCCTTGGTGACGGTGCGCCGGGGGCTGCGGGCGGGCAGCGGCAATGCCGCAGGTATGTCGCCTGCTTCCGAAACAGCGTCAACTGCGACCGGACAGGATCACCTTGCGTTGGCTGTCCAACGGATTTGCGACGGGCGGACGCAAAAAAACGGCCCGGTTGCCCGGGCCGTCGTTTCGTCATGTGCCGTTACGCGAAGCGCTCAGTTCCAACCGTCGATGAATTCCGCGGTCGCGCTCACCGTCTTGCTGGCGCCGGTGGCGTTATCGATCACGGTCACGCGCACGGTCTTGAACTGGTTCACGCGGATCGAACGCAAGCAACTGATGCTGCTGGTGCCGCACACGCCCACTTGGCCGGTGCTCATATCCGTCCAGTAGTAGGTATAGCTGCCGGCGGTCAGGCCGACCACCTGGAACACGGCTTTGCTGGGGTTGGTGGCGGTGCCGGGGGTCCACACGCCCACGCATTCGCCGTTGCTGGGGTAGTCGAAGGCGTAGGTGTCCACGTAACAACTCAGTTCGGCGTTACTGACGTTGCCGGCCTGCGCGGGGGCGCTTTGGCCGAGGGCGACGACACCGAGGACGACGGCGGACAGGGCCGAGTAAAGCTTGGGTTTCATTGCAATCTCCTTGATCGATAAGAGCCTTTTGAAAATCTGCTGCGGGCGGTGCTTACGCGCCGTCCGCTGCTCGAAAAGCTCATGTAACACTACGTACACAGCGCTTTCTGCGCTGCGGGCGGCGCGTAAGCCCCATTGCTCGCGACGATTTTGAACAGGCTCTAAGGGCTGGACACTCCAGAGCACAAGGCGCGCATCGCGGCGCCGATCCGCCGCGTGGGCGGCGGCACGCGGGCCGGAGGCCTGCGTTGATCGGGCTGCCATGCATTGGGCTGCACTTATCGATGCGATGGCCTTGTTTAAGCCTTAGCGGATCGCGGCGCGGAACAGGATCACGGCCGGCCGGATCACGGACCGGAGGATCACGGACCACAGGATCGAGAACCGAACCGCAGGATCACGAACTCGGTTCGGCGTCCGTCTGCGGTTCCGCTGTCTCCGACGGCGCGTCCTGCCCCGAAGTCTCGGCGCCGGCATCCGCGTCAAGCGCCATGTCCGGCCCCGGATCCGGCGCCAACGGCCATTCTTTGCCGTCGTTCATCCGCAGCATGCCCTGGTCGATACGTTCGCCGTCGTCGGTGGTCTCGAACCGCGCGCGGACGCGCCCACCGCCGAGATCGCCTTTCAGCTTGAACACGAAATCGTCCGGGTGCGGCGCGTTGCCGGTGGCGGTCCAGTCCATGTCCATCTCCCGGATCGTGCCGATCCGCGCGCGGATGGTCGGATTGCGCTGCAGCGCGATGCGGGCGTCCTCTTCGAAGATATCGAAGCCCTCGCCGACGAAACGACCCGCCGCGAACATGCCGGCGCCGATGATGCCGGCAAGGCCCGCGAAGATCACGAACAAGCCGGTCCACGCCCACCACGGCAAGCGTCGCCACCCGCGCTTTTCGGGCGCACGGGCGACAGGCGGCGAAGAAGAGTTCGGCGGCAGCGGCGGCGGTGTGGGCATCGGCGGAGGCACAAGCGGAAAGGCGTTCGAGCGCGGTGGCGCCAGCATACCGAAACGCGAACGCCGCCTTGCGGCGGCGTTCGTTCATCAGGTCGGGCGTCTTGTCGTTGAGACAGCGGACTCTTTCGGGTTCGCCGATTACGCAGCTGCAATCTTTCCATGTTCGCCGCTTACGCGGCGAACAGCGCCTTCATCTTCTTCAGCGCGTTGGCTTCGATCTGGCGGATGCGTTCGGCGGAAACCCCATACTCGTCGGCCAATTCCTGCAGCGTGATTTTGCTGTCGGCGTCCAACCAGCGGCGCTTGACGATATCGCGCGAGCGCTCGTCCAAACGCGCCATGCCTTCGCGCAGCAGATCGAGTTGATCCGCCTCGCTGTCGGCGCTTTCGTACGCCTGCGCGGGGTCCAAGCCTTCGGCGGTCAAGTAAGCGACCGGAGCCGGAGGCGCGTGATCGTCGTCGGCGTCGTCCGGCGCATCGAAACCGATGTCGCGACCGGACAGGCGCGATTCCATTTCCATCACTTCGCGCTCGGACACGTTCAAATCCTGCGCCACCGCGCGCACTTCCTCGGCGTTCAACCAACCCAGGCGCGTCTTGCTGCGGCGCAGGTTGAAGAACAGCTTGCGCTGCGCCTTGGTGGTCGCGACCTTCACGATGCGCCAGTTCTTGATGATGAACTCGTGCATCTCGGCACGAATCCAATGCACCGCGAACGAAACCAGGCGCACGCCCACGTCGGGGTCGAAGCGCTTGACCGCCTTCATCAGGCCGATATTGCCTTCCTGGATCAAGTCGCCGAGCTGCAGGCCGTAGCCGTTGTAGCCGCGGGCGACATGCACCACGAAGCGCAGATGCGAAAGCACCAGTTCGCGGGCGGCGTCGAGATCTTCCTCGTCGCGGAAACGGCGGGCGAGTGCCTGCTCGTCCTCGGCCGAGAGCACGGGAATCTGATGCACGGCACCGACATAAGCCTCGAGCGAACCGAGGGCGCTGGGCACCGGCAGGTTGTGGGACACCAAAGCAGTCGTCATGGTCGTCTGGGTCATAGTGGGGCGATCTTAGCAGTCAGGGACTTCGAGTGCTAAGCGGGTGGAAAGTTCCTCAGTGTTCTGAATTCGTCAACAGTCGTGGTTCATATTGGCGAGAAGCAACACAAATAACGGCAATCGACACCCTGTCGTGAGACCGAGCCGCGCCGCCTAAAACACGGAGATACACCGCGGCCGCGGCCATCGTCGATCCGGATCATTGTGCCGAGATTGCCCTAATCGATTGATTCATAACGATTTCAGTTTGAAATCGGTGCGGTATTCGCGCCAGTGCCGAAGGGCATGGTGCGGTTCGATGGAGTGGATAGGGGTGCCGCCATCGCGTCGGAAGCGTGCGGATCGCCGGTGTCGACGGGCCCGTCAGCCTTCCAACGGCTCCGCGCCGCCGTCGTAGAGCCGCGCGTACTGCAGTTGCAGGTAATGCAGACGCAGCAAATGTTCGGGCAGCGACACGTCGGCCGCGAGGGTCGGCGGGAAGCCGTGAAACCCCGCGTCGCGCAGACGACGCAGTCGGGCATCGAGTGTTTGCATCACGCCGACGCCGACGGTCGGGCCGATGCCGCGCTCGGCTTGCGCAAGCAGGACATGCCGCAATTCGCGCAACGGCGCGGGCACTTCCGTCGCCATCGTCGCCGATGCGGCGGGCGCTTCGCGTTGCGCGCCGATCTGGCGCAAACGCTTCCACGCTTTTTCGAACGTGCCGGCGAGCGCGCCCTGCGCTGCGGGCGCCGCATCGAAATACAGCGCATCGACCGGCGAACGTTCTGGCGAACGTTCGTGCGATCGCGGCGACGGCGTTTCCGGTTCGATCAAACTCAAAGGCTCGGCCACCGCTTGGCCGTCGTCGCGCAATCGCGCCACCACGCAGGTGCCCGGCGGCACGCCCGCCTTCGCCGCCGCTTCGATGCGTCCGATGGCGTGTTCGGTGTACGCGGCATAGGGCAGTTCGAGATCCAAACGTTCGTTCGCGTCGTCGTAAATCGGCCACACCAGTGTTTGTCGCGCGGCATCGAACTGCGGCTCGCCGAAACGCGCGGGACGCAGCACCGCCCAGTCGCGCATCGGCTGCGGTTCCGACAAGAGACTGCGTTTGCCGTCCGCGCGCGCCTGCGTCGGTTCCGACCAACGCGCGCAGACCGGCAACTGCGCGACGAACGACGCATCCGGCGCGAGCGCTTGCACGGTCGCGGTGGTCGCTTCGCTGCCCGAAATGCGGCCCTGCGCGCTGAGCTGTGCGCCGTCGAGCACGATGCGGCGTCCGGTCGCTTGCTGCGGTGCGCCCAACCCCGCCCACGGCCCGGCCGCGCGATAACGCGCGATCGGGTCGAACCCGCGCTGCTGTTCGGGACGCGCATCGGTGCAGGAATAGAACGCTTGTTCCGACGGCGACCAAAACAGCATCGTCAAACCGACGTAACCCGATGCAGAACGCCAAGCGTGCGCGCCGAGCCCGAGCAATTCCAAGCGCGCGGTGGCTTCGTAGCGATTGCGCGCGCGGCCGAGCAGATGCGCGGGCGCCGCGCCACGCGCCGCCGCGGCATCCAGCGCGGAAATCAAACCGTAGACGAAGGCGATCTCGTCGCACAGACGATGCTCGTCGGCGCCGCCCGCGCGTTCGTTCAACCATTCGACATGGTCGGCCAAGCGTCGCAACGCCAACGCGAGCCGGTAGTATTCCGCGCCCTGCGCCCACACGGCCAACGTCGAAAAGCGCTGCTCGATCGCGGGCGACAGATGCGACAGCCCGAGTTCGACGCATTCCAGCAGCAATCGTTTCGTGCGTTCGCGCAGCCGCGCGCGCGCATCTTCGCGCACGGCCTCGCCGCCTTCGGGCAGCGCGTGATCCATGCCCAGATCGAGCGCGTCGGTACGCGCGCGACCCGCGGGTTCGGGCGCCTCGATCGTCGCGCCGTACGCGCGCCGATACGCCAACACCGCCGCGACGCGATATTTCTCGATCTGCGAAGGCTGCGCGTCGGCGATCAGTGCGTCGAGCCCGCCGCCCATGTAGCGGAAACCGATGCGCGGGTGCGCGAAGGCGATGCGCACGTGCTTTTCGCCATCGATGATCACGCCGCGTTCGGGATCGAGATCCTGCACGTACTGCCAGGCCCAGCGATACCCGGCCTTGCCGGCGTGTTTGCGCAGCGCCGCGGCGTCGAACGCGAGCAGTGCGGCGTGCAGCGGCGCGAGCGGCGCATCGTCGTTTGCGGCGGCGGCGTTCGAGGCAATGGCGTTCGTCGCTTCGGCGACGTTTTCGTGTGTTTTGTCGCTTAATTTCTGGTTCGCTTTCTCGCCCGTTTCCTCTGCGATTCTGTCGATGCTTTGGGCGTCTTGATCGACAGGCGCATGGGCGGACGCATCGGCAAAAGCCGCGCGCGGATCGACCGCCGCGTCGGCGCTGCGCTGCAACGCGATCGCTGCGGCGAGAATATGCTGACACACGCCGGCGGCGGGACAACCGCACTGCGCCTGCGCCGGGCCGCGCGCGTCGAAGCGCACGGTGTGGCCGGCGACGCGAACCTGCACGATGTCGGCAGTGCCTTCCGCGGCAGTTTCGATCTCGGCCGCATGCGTCTCCAAATCCTTGTACGCGCGACGCAGCAGGCCGCGATTGCCGAGCGC
>JADZBF010000249.1 GCA_020852215.1 Lysobacter sp.
CCGCGGCGGCATTTCGCTGCGCCCGGGCGATGGCGTGATCCACTCCTGGCTCAATCGCATGCTGCTGCCCGACACCGTCGGCACCGGCGGCGACTCGCATACGCGCTTCCCGGTCGGTATCAGCTTCCCGGCGGGTTCGGGTCTGGTCGCCTTCGCCGCGGCGACCGGCGTGATGCCGCTGGATATGCCGGAATCGGTGCTGGTCCGCTTCAAGGGCCAGATGCAGCCGGGCGTGACGTTGCGCGACCTGGTCAATGCGATTCCGCTGTACGCGATCAAACAGGGCTTGCTGACCGTCGCCAAGCAGGGCAAGCAGAACATCTTCTCCGGCCGCATTCTCGAAATCGAGGGCTTGCCGGATCTCAAAGTCGAACAAGCGTTCGAGTTGTCCGACGCCTCGGCCGAGCGTTCCGCCGCCGGTTGCACCGTGCATCTCAACAAAGAGCCGATCATCGAGTACATCACCAGCAATATCACGCTGCTGAAGTGGATGATCGCCGAGGGTTACGCCGATGCGCGTTCGATCGGTCGGCGCATCGAGAAGATGGAAGCGTGGTTGGCCGATCCGCAGTTGCTGCAGGGCGATGCCGACGCCGAATACGCGGCTGTAATCGATATAGATTTGGCCGACGTGCATGAGCCGATTCTCGCGTGCCCGAACGACCCGGACGACGTGAAAACGCTCTCCGAAGTGGCCGGCGCCAAGATCGACGAAGTGTTCATCGGGTCGTGCATGACCAACATCGGCCACTTCCGCGCCGCCGCGAAACTGCTGGAAGGCAAACGCGATCTTCCGACGCGCCTGTGGGTGGCGCCGCCGACCAAGATGGATGCGTCCGAACTGACGAAGGAAGGCCATTACGGCACCTTCGGCACCGCCGGCGCGCGCATGGAAATGCCGGGCTGCTCGCTGTGCATGGGCAATCAGGCGCAGGTGCGCGAAGGCGCGACGGTGTTCTCCACCAGCACCCGCAACTTCCCTAATCGCCTCGGCAAGAATTCGAACGTGTATCTGGGCTCGGCGGAACTCGCCGCGATCTGCTCGCGTCTGGGCCGTATTCCGACCAAAGAGGAATACATGGCGGACATCGGCATCATCAACGAGAAGGGCGCCGAGATTTACCGCTACATGAACTTCGATCGGATCGAGGATTACAAACAAATCGCCGATACTGTCGCGGCGTAATCGCTCGCGGATACGGCAATCGTTCCCGTACGGCTCGGTAGAGCGGAGCGAAGCTCCGCTAAAACCTCACCGAAGAGACGATTCCCGTAGAGCGGAGCGCAGCTCCGCCGCCTTTCGCGCCCCCGTAGAGCGGAGCGCAGCTCCGCTGAACAGGTGTCCGAAGAGAGAACAGCGGAGCTTCGCTCCGCTCTACAGGGGTGTATTGGGTGTTTGGCGGAGCTGCGCTCCGCTCTGCGGAAGGCGTTTGGGGGCGTTTTTATCGCGCGATATCAATCCGCGACGCACACCGTCGGATCGCCCAGCACCACCATCGACAGGCGGTCCATCGCCATCAATTTGGCCTGCATCGCGCGGGTTTCGGCGCCGGCTTCGTGTTGCTCGTACGCATCGACGGCGTCGCCATGTTCCAACAGCAAGCCGGCGACGGCGTCGTAATACCCGTCCATCGCCATCGCGATCGGCGTTCTCGGCGCCGAATGCAGAGCCTGATAGAACGTATCGACGATCATGCTCTGGGTCATGACTTGCCCGGTGACAGGATCGCGCAAGGTCCAATCGAACGTGGGTTCGACATGCCCGACGAACGCCGCCAGCGGTCGATCGCCGCCGAGCAGCGCGCGCGGAAGCGGCGCTGTGCATGGACCGGTTTGGGCGATCGCCGCGAGCATGCGCCCCAACGAAGAACTCCCGGCTACCACGTCTTGAAAACTCGACGGTCGATCGGCGCCGGCCGAGCAACAGGCATGCGCGTACCAGATCGCACCGCACGGGTTCCATGCCTGCAGCAGCGCGTCGATCTTCAAGGGTTCGTGATCCAGATCGACCGGCAGTCCCAACTGCGCTTTCAATGCGCCGACCTGATCGAGCGGAAAGGTCGCGCCGTGGCTGGAAGTCAGTACGACCGCGGGCTGTCATGCTTTCTGCGCGCCGCACAAGTCCGCCGAGCGCGCTTGCCCATCGGTGAGCAAGCGCGCATCGAAACCGCCGCTCACGAAGGCCGCGTGCACTTTTTCTGCGACGACTTTGCGCATCAGGTACGTGATATCGGGGTGGCCGTGATCCACCGCCCACAGCACCGGCTTGTCCGCATGCCGCGATGCGCCCGGCCAATCGTTCAACAGCGCATCGACATACCGCTCGAGGCCATCGTCGTCGAGATCCAAACGCCCGACGAAGGCGTCGCACTGCAGACGGTATTGGAATTTCCAGGGAATTTGCAGGGGCGAACCCACGATCAGCAGATAGCGCGGCACCGATCTGTCGTCGGCGATGCCATAGCTGCCGCCGACGCGCAGGCTCGCGGTTTTGCCGTGGCCGTAATAGCGCTGCAAACGTCCGCTGTCCGCGATGTCGGGCCGATAGCGGAACACCGGAGCGCCGTTGCGCGCGGCGATCAGCTTGCGGATCGCCGCGGGCGCATCCGCGCCGGTGTCGCGTTCGCCGTTGAGCAAGCCGTCGCGATCGGGCAGCACCACGCCCCAGCCGACTTTTTCGTGCTTCCAATCGCGCAAATCCACGTTCGGCGCGGCGGCCGGTCCCAGCAGATTGCGCGGTCGTTCGATGCTGCGTCGCAACGCCCAGGCCGATGCGCGCGCAGAGCGCGCCCCGGTCGCGGCGGCATCGCCGCACCACGCGTTGGCCTGCAACAACGGTTCGTCGGGCTTATCCGTCGACACGACTCAAACTCCCGTCCGGCGATGGCCAAAACGCGCGCGGTACCGACCCCAGCGCCGCTTCCATCGCTTCGATCCGCTGCGCTTCGGTCAACTGTTGCCCGGCCGTGCGCAGCCAGGCGGCGACGGTTTCGACGCGCACCCGGTACTCTTCCGATTGCTTCGGCGTGTGCCCCATCGGGCGCACGAAAAGCTGTTCGTCCAAACCGCGCAGATACAGCACCGGCAGCGACCATTCCGGCGAATTTTCGGCTTCGCGCCCGTCCAATTCGGAAATCGCGCAGCGCGCGTGATACATCGCCGGGGTCCATTCCAGGGACGCACTGGTCTTGTTCGCGAGTTCGTCGCTCGCTTTCTTCAGCAGATCGAACGCCCGCGGGTAGAACGCTCGGGTGAATTCGTAGGCGTCGTTCGCGGCGACCGGCTCCATCATCGCGACCACCGCGGGGAACCCGCGCGATACGATTTGATTGGCCATCGACTGCAAGCCGACGCCGGCTTGGCCGCTGGAACAACAGTTGAGCACCATCAGCCACGGGTTCACCAGCGAAGCGCCCAGCGTGACGAGATGTTGTGAGGACACCACGACCGAACCGACGGTCGTCGCCGGATCGTGCGCGGCGAACTGCAGATGATCGTTGGCGGTGGCGAATTCCAGGGCTTGGCCGCCGGCATCGGAGCGCCCGTGACAGAACGCGTGCAAGATGTTCGGCGCCCATTCGCGAATGCGCTGGGTCAACCGCGAGGGCGTGGTTTCGATCGGCCCGACCTCGGTATCGTCCGCACCCAGCGCGTTAGCGGCCTTCGCTTGCGCGATCTCCTGCTCGATGGTTTGGAACAGTTTGGAATCGCCGGCCAGCACCTTCAGTTTGACTTTGAGCCCGTTGCCTCGCGCATAGGCCACGGCATCGCGCAGCAGCTCCCATTCCTTGCGTTGATCGCGGATGCCCAGGGCGGAGATCACCGCCATCAGCCGCACCGGCACCGTCAATTCGCAGGGCAGACGCGGCGGCGCATTGATCGGGTCGATGATCCGCGCGATCGGCCAACGCTCGTCCAGTGCGATGAAAGCATCGTTGCCGTCGCACAGCATTTCCCAGTTGATGCGCTCGGCGTCGGAGGGCCGCAGCATCACGAACAGCGGCCGCATTTGGTGGGGCAGGGCGCGGCTCAACTCGTCCAACAAACCGCTGATGCCTTGATCCTTGCGCAAGGCGTCGCGCACCATTTTTCCGCGCGCCAGCACAGCGGCGTCGGTTTGCAGATCGGGTAAATCGTCGGGATTGAGATCGAGCAACGCGATGCCCTGATCGTCGACCGGGAAGGGCGCGCGGACGATCCGCGCGACGAAGCGGTCGCCCAAGGTATCGACGGCGAGAATCGTACGTTCGCTCATGGCTCGACCGCCTGTTCTTCGCCGTCCTGCAACCGACGCTCGTAGTTGTCGACGGTCTCCTGCGCTCTGCGCAGGCGCTCGCTCAGCCCATCGGTGTCGATCTCCACACCGAGCGACAATTCCGCGAGATCGGCGGTGGCCGCTTGGATGTAGGCCATGTGTTCGTTTTGCGCACGCAGTCCGTCGTGCGCCGTCGTTTCGGCGCTGTCCTCGCCGCTGTCCTCGGCAGGCGCGCTTTTCTCCGAAATATCGACTTCCGGCAAGGCCATCCGCAGGTAATCGCTCTGCATTTGCGCCAGATTCTTGTCGATTTCGCCGATCAATCGGCGTTTTTCGATCTGTCCGACGGCTTGGCGCAGCAGCCCCATCGTATCCATCGCCACGGTCATTTCGTCGTGCGCGATCGATTCGGGAATGACTTGATCGCGCAAGACCTGCTGGTACTGCGCCTGCATCTGTTCCGCGAGGCGCTCGGTGGCGGCGGTCACCGCCGAAATGCTTTTGCGCGTCGGTTGCTGCGACATCGGTCGCGCTGCTGTCGTCGCGTCGCCGGTGTAATCGCGCAACGAACGTTGTACCGATGCGAGCTGCGGCGCGTTGCGCGCCTGCAATTCCGCGCGTTGGGAAATATGCTGAACGAGTTCCGAAGGTTCGCCGCCGCCGCGTTCGTCGGACAGCAGGTACGGCTGGCAGTAGAGATACAGCGCGCGCGACCGCGGCGGCGACTGCGGCTGCTGAGAATGCACGAAGCGATACCCGGCCATCAGATCGCCCGCGTCGCCGTAGCGTTGATCGAACAGAATCATCGGCCCCGGCAGGCTTTGCGCGATTTCGTCCGCCAAGGCGCGCAATCCGCCCGGACTGTGATTGTCCGCGGGCGCGGAAAACGAGGTGCTCCACGCGCCGACTTGGGTCAAAAAACCGCTCAATTCGGTGCAGCCCACGGGGCCGGCCAGGTAATTGTCGGTGCGACCGAGCGGCGATTGCGCGAACAACATCGCGCCGGAGGTGCCGGACAGATGGCCATGACAGACGAAATGCACTGCGTCGGTGCTGAAGTCCTTCAATCCTTCCCGCATCCACAGCAACCACGGCGAGCGCAGCACCCCGGCTTGATCGAGCAGCCGCGACGAGGGGTCGGTTTCGACGTACGGCGCCGCCGTCTCCGGATCGTGCAGCATGACCTCCGACGGCACGCCGCCGTCGCGCAGCACATCGTGCATGGTCCGGTCGGCGAAGACGTGCACGCGCACCGGCCGGTCGCTGCCGTGCAGGATCGCGCCGATCGAATCGTGCAGACCGACGACGATGTGGTGATGTTCGCAATCGAGCGGCGCGCTGGCGCAGATCGCGACATCCAGGGTCGATGCGCTTTCCAACGGCGGCGGAAAGATGAAATCCGGCAGCATCAGGATCGGCGCGCTCACGGCGTCGAAGAGCAGACGCTCCCACGGCACGTAGCGCAGAGCGCCGTAGGGTTTCGCCAAATGCACCCAGAGCGCGGGCTCGCGCCATGGGCCCATGGATAACCAATGATCGATGCCGCGTTTGACTGCGTCCGGCAACGCCTGCGGCAAGCGAAAATCCGCGTTGCGCAGCCAAGCGCTGGGGCGACCGCCGCCCGAAGGCGTGACCCCGAATTCGGCGGCATCGCCTTGCCATAGCGATTCGCTCTGCAATTGCCCGCCGTCGAGGAATTGCAGCGTGCAGCGCACGCGATCGGACGGCGACAGCTCGATCTTGAGCGTCAGGATGTCGTTTTCGCGCTTGAGCTTTTCGGCCATGGTAGTGGTCCGGCTAGGTGCCCAAGGCAGCGTTCGACGCGAGCCACCATGTCGATGCGTTGTTGATGTCGCCGTGGCCGCCGATCGTGCGCGTGCCGCGGATGCCGACGATGCGCCCGCCCGAGCCGAAGTCGTAGGCCTCGCCCGGGTTGTGGATGAAGACGATGGTTTCGTTGGAGGCCCGCGGTCCGAAGCCGCCCAACGCGGCGTAAGGGCTGGGGGATTCGCCGGCGGCGAGCGGCTGTTCGCCGAGGTCGTTCGCGCGACGCAGCGCCAAATGGAAGGCTTTATTCAACGCCAGGTCGTGCGCGCTGAAGGTCGCCACCACCGGCCGTTCGATCCGCGCCAGGGTCTTGTAGAACCCGCCGGGCAAGCCGGTTTCGGGCACCTTCGGCGCGAAGGCGTACTGCGACACGGCCGGCTGCAGCAGGACCGCGGAATGGATCTTCCGCGGCATCGGTTCGGGCAAGCTCGCCGTCGCCGTCATCACGACCTTGCAGCCGAAGGAATGCCCGAGCAAATGGATCCGAGCACGGCTGTCGCGCAGCAAAGCGTCGAGCAGAGCGCGCACGCCGCGACCGCCGACGACACCCGCGCGATCCTTCATCGTCCAGACCGTGAACGGTTTGATCAGATGCCGGGGATCGAGCCAGTTCAGCGCGTCGCCGATCCCGGCTGCGGCCGGCGTTTCGCCGCTGTTCGCCGCATTGCCCGGAACCGTGCCGCCAGGAATGGCGGAACCGATCTCGTCGAAATCGGGCGGGGGTGGCGTTTGCAGCGCACTCGCCGCGGCGAGCAGATCCTCGGCGGACAACGCGCCGCGCGGAACGCCTTCGTCGTCGCCGGGCGATGCGGCCGATGCGAGCAAGTCCGCCAATTCGCGCGAGTGCGCCTCGTCCAGCGCGTCCGCGCCGATCAATTCCCGGAAGCGGGCGCGTCGTTCTTCCGGCAAGGCCTCGGCGATTTCTTCGCTCAGCGCCGTTTCCGCTGCCGTATCGCCGACGGCGCCCGCCATCGCCGGCCCGGTTTCGCTCTCGAACCATTCCAGCGCCTGGCTGGGCCAGAACAATCCGACCAGCAGCGGCCGATAATCCGGCGGCGTCGGAGGCCCGTGTATTTTGCGTTGCGCGACGAGCTGGTCGATGAATTCCGCGTAGCGGCCCGTCGCGGCTTTCCAGTCGTTGTTCCAACCGTGGCAGAACACGTAGATATCGCTGCGATCGGCCACCTGTTCGAGCAGATGCCGACGGGTCTCCGGGGCTTCGCAGACGCCGTCCTTGTCGAACGGCAGAATGTAATAGGGAAATTCCGCGCCTTCAGCAGTCTTGCGAATCGCGAACGGACCTGCGGGAACCTTCGATGGCATGAGCGACTCCTGTGCTGCGCGGAACACGTGCTGTGCGGAAACCGCGGTTCGGGCACGAAGGGTTTCGGAGACGACGGACGCGGCCGCACGCCCCATGGTGGTGCAACGTTCGCCCGTGTGCAACAAAACGCGATGGCGGGCGCGCGGCGGTCATGCAGCCGACACGGCGCCACCGCCCGGTAGAGCGGAGCGCAGCTCCGCTGTGGCTTATACGTGGGTGATTCAGCGAAGCTGCGCTGTTGCTTGTCCGAGGGATTCAGAGGAGCTGATCTGTGGCTTATCCCGGGGGATTCATTGATTCAGCGGAGCTGCGCTCCGCTCTACGGGAGGATCAGCCCAATTCGATTTCGATCGCGCGCATCATCGCGCCACGACCGAACGCGAAATCCCAAGGTGTGCCGCCGACTTGCCGCCACAGCACCGCCGAACGCAAACCGGCGAGCAGCAGCGCGCGGATTTCGGCGACGATATCGGTCTGCTGCAAATAGTGCGGGTTGCCCTGCACGATCACTTTCGGCCGCAATTGGCTGATGGTGTCGGCGTACAACTGTCCGAGTTGCGCGATCACGTCGGGATGCGCGCTGCCTTGTCGTTCTGCTTTCTCGGCGAGGGCCAGAATTCCGCGACGGACCCGCTCGGACATCTCGCCGTCGGCGACGAAGCGACGTTCGATCTGCAGTACCGCCATGCCGAGCTTGGGCAGCGCCGGGTCGCTGCTGGTATGCGTCAAATAATCGCGCAGCAGCGTCAACCCCGTGCGCATGCGCGCCGCGCCGCCGTACACCGCGTCGGTGTTGGGCGCGTCCAGCCGAAAGACGCTGTCGAGCGCGCACAGTTCGAGCGCGGCGTCGGCGTGACCGGTCTCGGCGATCTGGCGCACCACCTTCAAGGACTGCAGCACGCCGCCGAGGGCGAGCACGCGGGAATGGATATCGTGACTCATCGTGCGACGGTTCTCGAAAACATCGGGGCGGTAGTGGAATCTGCAATGGCATCGACGACCGGATCGGCCGCGAAATCGGCGAGTATGGCGCGGCCCGGATCCAACGCGGCATCGGTGGCGGCGATCACGGCGCCGCCGAGGCAGACCTCGTCGCGATACAGCACGAGCGACTGACCGGGCGTCACCGCGCGCTGCGGGCGCTCGAAGCGCACATCGAGCCCGCCGTCCTCGCGAACGACGACCTCGCAGGCTTCGTCGGTCTGGCGGTACCGCGTTTGCGCGGTGCAAACGAAGCGCTGAGCCGGCGGGGCGCCGCCGATCCAGTGCGCCGTTTCGGTGCGCAAGCGCTGCGACAGCAGCAAGTGCGAGTCGCCCTGATCCACGATCAATCGGTTGCCCGGCACATCCTTGCCGACCACGAACCACGGCGCGGCCGGATAACCGCGCACGCCGCCGATCTGCAGTCCTTCGCGCTGGCCCAGCGTGAAATAGAACACGCCGGGGTGCGTGCCGATACGATGCCCGTCGGGCGCGACGATATCGCCCGGTTTCGCCGGCAAGTACTGCGCGAGAAATTCGCGGAAATCGCGCTCGCCGATGAAACAGATGCCGGTAGAGTCCTTCTTCGCCGCCGTGGGCAGTCCGGCCTCCGCAGCCAATCTGCGGACTTCGGTTTTCTGCAGATCGCCCAGCGGGAACAGCGTCGCTGCCAATTGCGTCTGGCCCAATTGGTGCAGGAAATAGCTTTGGTCCTTGCCGCGATCGGCCGCGCGCAAAAGCTGCCATTCGCCGTTCACGCAGCGGACGCGCGCGTAGTGTCCGGTGGCGATGCGCTCCGCGCCGAGCGCGTGAGCGGCGTCGAGAAAATGCTTGAACTTGATTTCGCGATTGCACAGCACGTCGGGATTTGGCGTGCGGCCGGCGGCGTATTCGGCGAGAAAAAGCTCGAACACGCCGGCCCAGTACTCGTTCGAGAAATCGCGGAAATGGATCGGCAGGCCCAGGCGCCCGCTCACCGCCACCGCGTCGCGACGGTCGTCTTCGGCGCGGCAATCGCCGCTGCCGTCGTCGGCCCAGTTGCGCATGAACAATCCGGCCACGCTTTGCGTCGGATCGGCCAGCGCGCGATCCCGCAGCAGCAACGCCGCCACCGACGAATCCACGCCGCCGGACATACCGACGACGATGCGAGGCGCGCTCATGCGCTGGCTCTCATCTCGCCCTCACGGCAAGTGCTGCAGCAGCGACAAGGGCGAACGCCGTCCGGCCAAATGGTCCGCGACCGCCTGCCAGACCAAGGGGCTGCGGTGCCGCTCGCGCGCATCCGACAGTTCCTCCGGTGTCATCCAGATTGCGCGCACGATGCCTTCGTCGAGGCGGCGTTCGGGATCGTGCTTTACGGGTTCGGCGGCGAAGGCGAAGCGCAGATAATGCCGACCGCCGGCGCCGTCCGGGCGCAGCGGCGCTTTCCACTGGTACGCGCCGATGAACGCGGTCGGTCGCACGTCCCAGCCGGTTTCCTCGCGCGTTTCGCGCATGGCGGCCTCGATCAGGCTCTCGTCGGGTTCCAAATGCCCGGCGGGCTGGTTCAGTACCAGTCGGCCGTCGACGCGCTCTTCCACGCACAGCAAGCGGCCGTCGCGGACCACCACCGTGGCCACGGTCACATCGGGTTGCCAGAAACGGCCTTCGCGGTAACTCACGGGGTCATGCTCACTGGGTCATGGTTGCTGGATCGCGCTTGCTGGGTCGTGCTCACTAAATCGTGTGTACTGAGTCCTGCTCGCTAAGCCTTACTTATCGATTTGCGTTTGGCGAAGTCTGTCGACAGGGACGTGTTGACTGCGTTCTGTCGACCGACTCGGGCGCCGAAAGCGAAGGGGCTCGGGTTCGGTCGATGCGGCGCCTGGGCTGGGCGTGCCGGGCGCGGACAAGTCCGAGCGGAACATCGTCCCGAGTGTGTCGGGGCGAAGGTGCGCGCTTACAAGTCGTCGCGGTCGCCGCTGATCTCCACTTCCATGTCGTCGGCGGTTTGCGCGGCGATGTCCATCGCGGATTCCAATTGCGCGGCGTCCATGCTGTCGGGCAGTTTGATCACGAAATACAGAATGTCGCCTTGCAACTCCCAACTGCCCAGCTTGTTGCTGCGGCTCTCGGCCAGCAACTCCAGAGCCTTCGTGCCGTTGATGCCGTCTTTTTCGACGCGCGCGGCGGGAGAGAACACTTCGCGAATTTCGAAGCCGCCGATGACCTGCGTACCGCCGGAGACGAACACCAACTGGCTGCGATCGTCTTTGCTGTAGTTGTAGGTGACTTTGAAATCGCCGTCGCCGTCGATGGTGTACTTCAAACCACGGGCGTCCAGCCTCGTTTTGACGGATGCATCGCTACGACCCTCTGCAGCGGCGGAAAACGCTATTCCGAGCGCCAGCAAGGCGGTTGCGGCGTAGGTCAAAAGATCCCGGATCAACGGACGAGGCATAGCGGACCCTCTGTGTGGACGAGGCGCCATTGTGGGGCGAGTCGGTGGGCGGCGTCCAATGGGTCGCGGCGGCGACAGGCGAACGGTCAAAGGCGAACGGCGAGAGCGCCACGCGATCTGCCTGCGCAATGCTTCGGCGGCACGGTCCGAGCGTATGGCGTCGTCGTGCGCTCTCATAGCATGTCGCGATCGGGCGACGCGTCCGTCGCGAACGCTATCGCGCGCCACCCTCCGCATCGGCACAAGAATGCCTACGCGTTTTTCGGCGTCGCGACGCCTAGCAGGCTGTTGAAAAACAGCCTGCTAGCGCAGCCAAGGATGGCTGCGACGACGAAGCGAGCGCGTAAGCGCTTGATTCGTCGGGAGCGAGTCCGGACATGCGCCGGACTCGCGACTTGAACAACGATCAGAAAGATCGTTGTTCAACAACCTGCTAGATCATGCCGTTCGGGCACGCTACGCATACGGCGCTTGTCCTGATGCGCGAAAGCCCTGTTTTTCGCGGGGAGAACTTGGGATGTTCGGATCGGGTCGCGCGCGGCTCGCAATGCGCTTGATCCGATCCCGTATCTCTTCAGCGTCATCCACATAGCAGGAGTGTTCGTCATGAAAACGTCTCTTATCGGTCCGCTCGTGCTCGCCGCTGCGCTCGCCATCGGCCATGCTCCGGAAGCGCGCGCCGCCGCCAGCGCTGATTTCCAAGGCTTGTGCGCTTGGAACGCGACCCATACCCAGTTCTCGTGCAATTTCGACGCCAATCGCCCCGCATCCAACCCGACCCGCTGTCCGGGCTCGTTCGTATGGAAGTATCAGTGGGACTTCGACGACGGCAGCACCTTGCTGACGGGCAATCCCGTGGTCTCCCACACCTTCCCGAACCATCTGGACCGCGTCGTGCGATTGACCGCGATTTGCTGGAACGGCGAAACCCCGACGCGTCTGCGCCATATCTGCACGCAGTTCGGCACGGCGGGTTGTCTCAAAGTGAATGGAACCTGGAACTGATCCCAGCGCCGTCGTCCGGCCGGCGACGGCGTCATCGATGAAGCGCAGGCGCGCGCCTTTTCGCGCGCTGCGCCTGCGTTCGAAGCGGGCGCAGTTCCGGCGCTCACACGGAGCCGGCGGCGGCATGCGTCTTCGATCGCCCCAGAGACCGCGCGAACCGCCTTATAATTCGCGAATGACCGGCACACACGATCCCGCGCACGAGCACCATTCCGGCGTCGCCCTGGAGGTCGCCAAACCCGAGGTGCAGCGTCCGCCGCTCTACTCGGTCCTGTTGTTGAACGACGACTACACACCGATGGACTTCGTGGTGGAGGTGCTGATGCATCACTTCAGCATGAACCTCGAAAAAGCGACGCAGGTCATGCTTCATGTCCACACGCGCGGCCGTGGCGTCTGCGGAGTGTTCACCCGCGAGATCGCCGAATCCAAAGTCGCGCAGGTGAACGAGTACGCACGCCTGAACCAGCACCCTTTGCTTTGTACGATGGAAAAGGCGTAGCGTACGCGACAGGGGACGGAGGGCGTCGCGGCACGCGGCGATCGCCCCCGGGCCGGCCATGGAAATCCCGTGCGCAGCCCCCACCTTGCAGAGCAGTCGTCAGGAGGCCAGCGCCCCATGTTCAGCAAAGATCTCGAATACGCCATCGGTCAGTGCTACAAGCACGCCCGTGAGGCGCGCCACGAGTACATGACCGTCGAGCATCTGTTGATCGCGCTGCTCGACAACCCGTCGGCGGAAAGCGTGCTCAAGGCCTGCAGCGCCGATTTCCAACGGCTGCGGCGCGATTTGGAGCACGCCATCGCTTCGTCCGTCGCCCACTTGGCCGAGGACGACGCCCGCGATACGCAGGCCACGCTCGGCTTCCAGCGCGTCTTGCAGCGCGCGGTCTATCACGTTCAGTCGTCCGGCAAGACCGAAGTCACCGGCGCCAACGTGCTGGTCGCGATCTTCGGCGAGAAGGATTCCTACGCCGTTTATTACCTCAACCAGCAGGGCATTTCGCGCCTGGATGTGGTGAATTACCTCTCGCACGGCATCGCCAAGACCAACGACGGCAGCGATCAGCAGAACAGTGAGTCCAACGAGCAGAACGCCGAGGCCGAATCGGGCGAAGGCAAGAACGACCCACTGACCGAATTCACCAGCAACCTCAACGCGCTGGCCCGCGAAGGCAAGATCGACCCGTTGGTCGGCCGCGCCGAGGAAATCGAACGCACCATCCAGGTGCTGTGCCGTCGCCGCAAGAACAATCCGCTGTACGTCGGCGAGGCCGGCGTCGGCAAGACCGCGCTCGCCGAAGGCTTGGCCAAGCGCATCGTCGACGGCGAAGTGCCCGACGTGCTCGCGGGTGCGGCGATTTTCTCGCTCGACCTGGGCGCGTTGGTGGCCGGCACCAAATACCGCGGCGATTTCGAGAAGCGTCTGAAATCCGTCTTGGCCGCGCTGAAGAAGATTCCGCAGGCGGTGTTGTTCATCGACGAAATCCACACCATCATCGGCGCCGGTTCCGCCAGCGGCGGCACGATGGACGCCAGCAACCTGATCAAACCGGCGCTCGCTTCCGGCGATCTGCGCTGCATCGGCTCCACCACGTTCCAGGAATATCGCGGCATCTTCGAGAAAGACCGCGCGCTGGCCCGTCGCTTCCAGAAGATCGACGTGGTCGAGCCGACGATCGGCGAAGCGGTCGAAATTCTGCGCGGGCTCAAACCGAAATACGAAGCCCACCACGGCGTGACCTACGCCGACGACGCGATCCAGGCGGCGGTGGATCTGTCGGTGAAGCACATCAACGACCGTCTGCTGCCCGACAAAGCGATCGACGTGCTCGACGAAGCCGGCGCGCGGCAGCAGTTGTTGCCGATCGAATCGCGCAAGACCCGCATCGATATCGAAGAAGTCGAGACCATCGTCGCGAAGATGGCGCGCATTCCGGCCAAGCAGGTCAGCGCCTCCGACAAGGACGTGCTGCAGCATCTCGAACGCAATCTGAAAATGGTCATTTTCGGCCAGGATCCGGCGATCGAGACCTTGACCTCGGCGATCAAACTCGCGCGTTCCGGTCTGGCCAACCCGGACAAGCCGATCGGCAGCTTCCTGTTCGCCGGCCCGACCGGCGTGGGTAAGACCGAAGTCACGCGTCAGCTCGCGCTGCAGCTCGGGATCGAGCTGGTCCGCTTCGATATGAGCGAATACATGGAGCCGCATTCGGTGAGCCGCCTGATCGGCGCACCGCCGGGCTATGTCGGCTTCGATCAAGGCGGTCTGTTGACCGAGAAGATCGTGAAGACGCCGCATTGCGTGCTGTTGCTCGACGAAGTCGAGAAAGCGCATCCGGATATCTTCAATATCCTGCTGCAGGTGATGGACCGCGGCATCCTGACCGACACCAACGGCCGCGAAGCCAATTTCCGCAACGTCATTGTGGTGATGACCACCAATGCCGGTGCGGTGCAAGCGGCGCGGCGCTCGATCGGTTTCACCAAACAGGACCACAGCACTGACGCGATGGAGATCATCCGTCGCAGTTTCAGCCCGGAATTCCGCAACCGTCTCGACGCGGTGGTGCAGTTCCAGGCGCTGGGCTTCGATCACATCCTGCGCGTGGTGGACAAGTTCCTGATCGAACTGGAAACCCTGCTGCACGAAAAGAACGTGTCGATGTCGGCGACGCCGGTGGCCCGCGATTGGCTGGCGGAGCACGGGTTCGATCCGCTGATGGGCGCGCGGCCGATGGCGCGGGTGATTCAGGACAAGATCAAGCGCCCGCTGGCCGACGAGTTGCTGTTCGGCAAGTTGGTCAACGGTGGTCGCGTGACCATCGACGTCCGCGACGACGAACTGATGGTCGAGGCGCACGCCGAGCCGGAGAAGTTGCTGCCGGCCGTGGTGGAGTGAGATTTGGGCGATCCTGGCGGTTGTCGAAAAACGATTCGATCGAAAGCGATACGCGAATGCGACGAAAAA
>JADZBF010000250.1 GCA_020852215.1 Lysobacter sp.
GGGGGGGGGGGGGGCCGCCGCGACCGAGGGTCGATTCCGCACAGCATCGCGCCTGCCGGCGCTCCCACCACAGCATCTCTTCGGGAGGAGCGCCGGCAGACGCGATAGCTTCAACCACCGATTTGTAGGAATGCCGAGTTTCGACAGCCGAAGGCGGGTCAAAGCGCGCCCGAGCCGCCGGATTGTAGGAGCGGCGTCAGCCACGACGCTTTTCTCGAAATCGAAGATGCGCCGAAGCGCGCCATTCCCACAGTGCGTCTGCTGTTGTGGGAGCGCCGGCAGGCGCGATGCTTTTCGCGGAATCGAACACCCACCGCAGCGCACGCCATTCCCACAGGACTCCTGCTGTTGTGGGAGCGCCGGCAGGCGCGACGCCTTTCGCGGAATCGAACACCCACCGCAGCGCACGCCGTTCCCGCAGAGCATCTGCTGTTGTGGGAGCGCCGGCAGGCGCGACGCCTTTCGCGCAATCGAACAAGCGTCGCGCCGCCCGCCGCCTCACTCCGCCTTCGACAACTTCAGCGCCGGTTCCAGCGTCAAGAACAGCCGTCGCACTTCCGCGCTGAACAAGGCGAAACGCGCGTCCAGTTCCGCGCGCAGGTCGTCGCGCTCGGTGGATTCGAGTTGATCCACCGCGCCGTCGAGGAATTTCAACTTGCGGATCGTCAAATCCTCGCCCAACACGAAGCTGACGTGATCGTCCAACATCAGCGCCAAACGCGTGACTTGTTTGCCCGATTCCAGATGCTTGCCGATTTCGTCGCTCTGCAGTTCCTGGCGCTGGCATTTCACGATCGCGCCTTGATCGGTCGGGTCGCGCAGTTCGCATTCGTCGCCCAGCGACAATCCGTCAGGCAGCGCATCGCCCGCGATCCAGCCGGTCAGCACCGAACGCGGCGCCACTTCGGCGTTCAGCGGCAGCGCGGGAAAACTGCCCAGCGCATGACGCACGTCGGAGACCACCGCCTCGGCGCTTTTGCGCGAAGAGGTGTCCACCGCGATGAAGCCGTGTTCGCAATCGATCATCGCATCGGTGCGGCTCGGCCGCACGAACGCGCGCGGCAGCAATTCGTGCACCAAATCCTCCTTCAAGCGCTTGCGCGCGCGACCGCCGAGTTTGCGGCCTTCTTTCTCCTCGATTTCGACGAGTTTTTTCTGCAGCAGATCGTTGACCACGGCGCTGGGCAGCAGCTTGTCTTCACTGCCGGCGGCCAACCAGATCGCGTCGCCGATGCGATGCGACAACGCTTCGCCTTCGCCGCGCCCGAACGGGGAGACGAAGCCGCGCGAGGACAATTCCAAAGCGCCGACGGGTTTGAGCGCGCATTCGACGAGCCCGGCGTCCAGATCGTCGAATTTCAAAGAAGCGGGGAAACGGAAAAACGTGAGATTGCGAAAAAACATGAGTATCCAGCGAAAGAGTGATCGGTCAGCGCCACCAGCGCTGTTCGGAAGGAATTTCTACATCGGGCGGACCCGATTGTTTCCATTGCCAAGCTTCTGCGACAGTCAGTTTACGTACGCCGCACATTTCGAGATCGCAGGCGCGAGGCCAACTGCCGTCGATCAATGAGATGCCGGTGATCTCCGCGCCGTCGACGGCGATGCAGAGACAGGGATGATAAGCGCAGTCTTCGTACAGGTCTCCGGGTTCGATGGTGTGCGGCGCCGTGTCGGCTTCATGCTCCTGCATCGACCGCACCATCGTTTCCCCCCAACCACGCATGCGCATCCGGCATCGCCGCATCGCCGCGTTTGCCCAGCGACAGGAAATCGAACAGCTTCGGGTCGCTCAATTGCGACGGACGAATATCGCCCAGCGCGCGCGCGATCTGTTCGATACGTCCGGGCGTTTCGCGCTCCCACGCGTCCAGCATCTTCTTCGTCTGCTTGCGCTGCAGATTCTCCTGCGAGCCGCACAGGTTGCACGGGATGATCGGGAACTTGCGCGCTTCGGCGTAAGCGGCGATATCGTCCTCGCGCACGTACGCCAGCGGGCGGATCACCACATGCTTGCCGTCGTCGCTCAGCAGCTTCGGCGGCATGCCGCTGATCTTCGAGTGGAAAAACAAGTTCATGAAGAAGGTGGCCACCAAATCGTCGCGATGATGCCCCAGCGCGATCTTGGTGAAGCCTTCCTTCTCGGCATGGGTGTACAGCGCGCCGCGCCGCAGCCGCGAGCACAGCGAGCACATCGTCTTGCCCTCGGGCACCACCCGCGCCACCACCGAGTAGGTGTCCTGTTCGATGATTTTGTAATCCACGCCGATCGAAGCCAGATACTCCGGCAGCACGTGCTCGGGGAACCCCGGCTGCTTCTGGTCCAGATTCACCGCGGTGATCGAAAACCGCACCGGCGCCTTTTTCTGCAATTGCAGCAGGATGTCCAGCAGCGTGTAACTGTCCTTGCCACCGGACAGGCAGACCATCACCTTGTCGCCGTCCTCGATCATGCCGAAATCGGCGATCGCGCGGCCCACCTGATGGCGCAGGCGCTTGGCCAGCTTCTGGGCTTCGTGCGCGGCGCGGCGAGA
>JADZBF010000251.1 GCA_020852215.1 Lysobacter sp.
CAAGAATGGTCGCGACGCCGGCGAGCAAGGTGCCGATCATGGTCGCGCGCGGCACCGTGCGTTCGGCGTCGTCGATCGCACCGGCCGGAATCGTCGCCGCTTCCAAACCCAGAAACGCCCACAGCGTCAACGCGACCGTGGCCTGCACCGCATCGGCCCATTCCGACGCCTGCGCCGCCGCAGGTAACGGCGCGTGCAGCGTGGATGGTTCCAACCACCATACCGCGACGCCGCCGAACAACAGCAACGGCACGACTTTCAACGCGGTGGTGACGATCTGCATACGCCCGGCTTCGCGCACGCCGACGAGGTTCACTGCCGCGCACACCCACAACGCGCCGAGCGCGCAGGCCGCGCCGCGGATCGGCGTGGCCGTGAGGCTGGGAAACAGCGCGCCGATACTGGCCGCGAAGGCCACCGCGATCGCCGCGTTCGCGCACCAAATCGAAATCCAATAGCTCCACGCGATGGCGAAGCTGACGGTGTCGCCGAACGCTTCGCGCGCGTAGGTGTAGGGGCCGCCGCTGTTCGATGTGCGCCCGGCCAAACGCGCGAAGGTGAGCGCGAGCAACAACGCGCCGCCGAGCGTGATCGCCCAACCGTACAGGCTCACGCCGCCGTAGGGCGCCAACGATGCGGGCAACAAAAACACGCCGCTGCCGATCATATTGCCCGCGACCAGGGCGATCGCGGCCCATAGACCGAGCGGGCGGGCGCTCATGCGCGAAGTCGCCTCGCCGCGATGCCGACGGTTCTCGTCACACCGACGCCTCGCGATAAGCGCGACGCAACAATTCGTGAAAATGATGCACGGCGTTCTCGCGCAGCGGATTCAAACGACCTGCGACATAGGAACCGGACGCGAGACCGCGCTGCACGTCTTCGCAAATCAGCAGGTCTTCTTTCTGCACCTCATCGCTGAAAGCGATGTCGGCGGCGCGTCGCGCTTCGCCGGCTTCGCTATCGTCGGTCGCGTAATAGAAATCGAATTCAACGCGACAGCGTTCCGCGCCGAGCGGCACCACACGATTGGTTTGCAGCCGGCCCGGCAGGATATTCAACATCGTGTTCGGCCACAGCCAGTAGTACAGCGCATCGCCGTTGCCGTAGAGGTCGCTGGCGCTTTCCAGCGGGCTGAATTGGAAGGAATACCACTCCGCGGTTTCGGTCACGTAACTGCGGTAGTCGAGTAATCGATTCAACGCCGGATGCACATGCGGGACGTGATAGCCCTCGAGATAATTGTCGATGTAAACCTTCCAGTTGCAGGCCACATCGTAGGCGACGCGACGATGATGACCATAATCGGCCAACCCGCGCGTATCGCCGATGCGCGCATCGATACCCGCGACGAAGGCCTCGAATGGCGGCGCTGCCGCTTCGCCCACCGCAGCGAACACCATGCCTTGCCAGATACGCACGGCCATCTGCGGCAAACGAATCGTCGACGGGTCGAAATCGAGCACATCGGCCATTTCGGTCGCGGTGCGCAGCGTGCCGTCCAGCGCGTAGGTCCAACCGTGATAGCGACAACGCAACGCCTTCGCGCCGCGCCCGTCGCAGTGCGCCAACGGCCCCGCGCGATGCCGACACACGTTGTGCATCGCGCGAATCTCGCCGTCCGCCCCGCGCACCGCCAGTACCGGCAAACCGGCCCGATCGACCACGACGTGATCGCCCGCGTCGCGCAACTGACAGACATGCGCCACGTAATGCCAGCCGCGATCGAAAATCGCCCGCCGATCCAACGCCACCGTCGCCGGATCGGCGTAGTAGCGCGCTGGCAATGCCGTGGCGCGGTCGAGCGATTGCGAGGCGAGGTCGGCGGAGGCGAGCAGGGCGGTCATGCGGGGAGTATCGCGCAGGCGGCGACAAACGAGAACCTATCCGAGCATGCCGAACTCTCGCCAGGGAATCGTTCGTCATTCCGGCGAACGCCGGAACCCCGTCTTCGACGTAGATTCCGGACAGGTCCAAACGACTGGATAACTAGGCTTCGGCTGATGAGAAGCGCTCCCAGCCTTCGCCGATACGATGACACAGCGATGATTCCGGCTCGACGACGAGCAAACTATTCGCTCGCCGCAGTGCGTCATCGTCGTAAACCGCTGCGCAATTCCGCTTGCGCCTGCGCAATCGCCTCCGCGAGCGGTTCGCGCCCGTAGTGTCGCCCGGTGGCGCGAACGAGGGTGATCTGCAACACCTCCCACACCAGCAGATCGCGCAACTCGTCGGCGTTTACTCGCGTCGTCTTGCCATCGCTGCGCAGACGGTTGCCGAGCCCGCATTGCCGTTCCGCCAGCAGCGCGAATTCCGCGTCGTCCAACCCCAAATCCACCTCCAGCGACTGCCCGTGCCGCAGACGCTTCGCCGCCACCCCGCAGGCGGCGGCGATATGCATCAAGGTCTCGCGCGCCGCATCCAGCGCATCGTTCCGATCGCGCATCGTGTCTGTCCTCCATGGATCGTGGCCGCACGTGTCGCACGGCCACCGAAGCGTCATTGCCGTCATTTCGGCGGTCTCAACGCAGCAACAGATCGACGGGCATCCCGAAATACCGCGCGAACTCGTGCACCGTGCGGTAGCGCACCGCATGGCCCAACTCCGTACGCTTGATCGTCGCGATCGACAAGCGGATGTGCCGGCGGTCGCAGTCGTCGGCCATGTCCTGCTGGCTCAACAATTTTTGCTCGCGCAAAAAGCGCAGCACTTCGGCCCGCAGGAACACGCTGCCTTTGGCCGGCTTCTTGGGCGGGCCGGACGGGGAGGCGGATGCATCGGATGTCGCTCCTTCGAGGGGCTCGGAGTATTCCAGCATGATCGCCGGTCCATTCGAGTCGGGGCCGTCGTCCGGTGGGTCCGACGGCGGTACGGACGAAGGCGGCACCGCAGAACCGCCGCCTCCGGCTCCGGGCAGGTCCCCGGAGGGGGGCGAGACAACATGCGTTGCCCCAAGGGAAGCGGCATCGGCGGGAGAAAGGGAGGAAGTCGAACGGCTGCCGTCGAGCGCGACGAGCGTGGCAACGGCCCCGGAAGGCGTGGTATCGGTCATGATAGGAACCCCTGATCAACGAGCCATCGAGGGGATGGCGCCCCGCCCCGAGGCGAAAGCCTACGGGGCGGGGTGGAGCCTGTCGGAACACTAGAAAAAAGACCTTCCGAAAACCTTACGGATCTCAATGCATTGATTTTAAAAGTAAAGACTTCGCTTTTGGGTACACCTCCGCGGAGGTGGCTAGGCGCTTAAGATGTTCTCGCCAAATGCCGGTAGAGATCATTTCAGGCGGAATGTGGCCGACTACTGTCGCATCCTGTGGGCAACGCCCCCTACAGTCGCTTGCCGCTGAGGTACTGTCCTGCAGAAAGGCCATTTCGTCACCGGCAGTTTATTCCGGAGGCCCATTGCCGACTTCCGGGTCGTGTATTGCTCTGAACCTGAGTGCCTTTCCGCCGCTGATTCCTTCGACGTCCACGACGAATGCAAAGAGTTCGCCATTTCGAGGCAGTTTGAACTTGAGATGGAACTTCTTCGTCTTGCTATTGAATTGCGTTTTCTTGCTCGAAGGCTTTCCGTGAGATACCGTGTTTTGGCCGTCAAAATATAGGACTTCCTCAATCCGGGTGTGCCAATTTGACCCGCCTTTATCATCTAGCGTTTCGAAGAACGTGAAATACGGGTCGGCATTAGGCGCATCATCGTAGTTGAAGATTACGTTAAGAATTAAAGGTTTGTCCGACGAGTAGAGGTATTGATGTTGTGTGAAGTCGCCGATCAAAGCCCCCCCCCTTCGCCACTATTTTGAAAACGGCCTCAAGCTCGTTAACCTCCTTTGTGGGCCAAGGTGGAGGCATTGATGTAGCAGATACGAGTGAAGAGCGTTCGGATGCGGGGGCTGTTTCGTCGTCATTGCGCATGCTGATATCTCCTGCGGGTGGTGCTTTCCAGCGTGGGGAAATTCGTTTGTAATTGCAGCATCATTTGTGCTGTAGTTCGGGATCATTCGTGCGGTGAGTCGATGGAAGAGCAAGCAGACGCATATAGTTGGGGTGTCGATAGCCGATTGATTGCAGCCAACGCATGCCAGCTTCGTCGGCCTCGGAGGCTGGGTCGAGATGAAGCGCCAACACGCGTGCCGCGATCAGTTCGGTGGTATCGCTGCGCTGGGTTCTCTTGCCTGTCAGCGCGATGGCTTCCCGTAAGGCACGCGAAGCGGCGTCGACTTCGCCGCGATGGAGCTGCATTGCAGCGTGATCGATTAGTGTGTTGGCCAGCGACACTTGCGAGCTTATATCGGCATTAGCATTGTTTGCGGCCTCACGTAAGCTGGCAATCGTCTTGTCGATTTTATGCGCACTCATAGCGGTGTCGCCCGACCTTCCCGCAGCTAGCGTCGATAATGCGTGCAGGCGGTGCCAAGCGGCTGTGCGTGCGGAATTCGGTGTTTTCTGCAACTCTTCGTTCGCTCTGTGCGCGTGAATCCGTGCGCCAAGAAGGTCTTTCCGATAAAAGGCGATATCGGTTTTACGAAGCAGGACGTTGACCAACGCGATCCGCCACTCTTGATTGTCATTGTCAAAGTCAACTAGGCGTTCCGCGTCTTTCAGGCTTGCAGCGGCGTAGCTCTCCGCTTCTTGGATATCTCCGCG
>JADZBF010000252.1 GCA_020852215.1 Lysobacter sp.
CGATGGGGCCTTGCTTCGAAACGTGTGCGTAAGCCATGGCGAACTCCTGCGACGTCGACGGGAGGGCCATCCTTGAGGGGCACTGCGTCCTGGCATTGCGATGAGCCACCGGGCTTGCGTTCCGTTGCTCGCGCGATGCCCGGCGATTCCACATTACGCCCGGTCCACGGCGACGCGCAAGCCTCGACCGGGGCGGAGCGAGGCGCAAAAAAAACGCCGCCCATCGGGCGGCGTTCGGGATTATGGTATTCCGTCAAGCGATTCTTCGCCGGAACCGGCGGAGACCGGAGGTCGGGCTGCAGTCCGACCCGCCGGGCGGGTATTTCATAACAGCGCTATTTCTTCACGAAGCCGATCTTCTTCATATCGGCGTTCTTGGCCGCGGCGAGCACCTTGGCCAACACTTCGTAGCGAGCGTCCTGATTGACGTCGATTTCGAGCGTGGGCTGGTTGGTCGGATCGCGCTCGACTTCGGCCTGCATCATCATCCGAAGCGCCGGTACCGGGGTCGGACTATCGTTCCAGTACACCTGACCGGCCTGATCGATACGCAGCTTGACCGGCTCCGGCGGTTCCTGAGGATTTTTCGGGGGGTCGATCGTCTTCTGCGGCAGTTCGATGTCGATCGGGTAGGAGGCGCTCGGCGCGGTCACCATGAAGATGATCAGCAATACGAGCATCACGTCGACGAGCGGCGTGACGTTCATATCGACCATCGGGCCGCCGCCGGAATTGGAAGAAAAAGCCATACTCGAAATCTCCGATTCGTAACGTCAACGCATCAGCGTTCGCGGGTGGCGACGAAGCCGACTTTACGCATGCCCTGGGCTTGGGCGACGTTGACCACATCGTTCACGAAACGATATGGGGTGGTCTTGTCGCCGCGGATGTTGACCGGTGGCTGAGGCACTTTCTGCGCTTCCACAGACAAGCGGCTTTCCAACTGTTCGCGAGTGACGGGCTCATCATTGAAGAAGGTCGATCCTCGCTCCGTCACCGCGATGGTAATCGGCGGTGGCGGTAACGGGCCATCTACTTTCGGAATCGCCGGCGTCTGCGGCAGCTCGACCTTCGTTTTGTGCGACATCAGCGGTGCGGTGATCATGAAGATGATCAACAGCACCAACATCACGTCCACGAGGGGCGTGACGTTGATTTCGGACATCGGGCCGCCGCTGTCGTTACCGCTACTGAAGGCCATGGCTGTGCTCCGTCAAATGCGTAACGATCAGCGCTTGCCGCCGTTCTCGCCGACGCGGGAACCGGTGGCGAAGAAGTCGTGCAGATCGTGGGCGAAGGTGTCGAACTTGTTGTTCGTGATGCGGTTGCGGCGCACGAAGAAGTTGTACGCCAGCACCGCCGGGATCGCGACGAACAGACCGACCGCGGTCATGATCAACGCTTCGCCCACCGGACCGGCGACGGCGTCGATCGAGGCCTGACCTGTCGCACCAATCTTGATCAGCGCGCCGTAGATGCCCCACACGGTACCGAGCAGGCCGACGAAGGGCGCGGTCGAACCGACGGTGGCGAGTACGGTCAAGCCGCTTTCGAGGTTCATCGATTCGCGGGTCACGGCCTGACGCAGGGCGCGGTCCACGAACTCGGAACGATTCAGCGATTCGACCAAGCGCGAGCCTTCGTTGCGCTGATGGTGCGCGGCGGCTTGGGCGGCATCGAGGGCGATCTTGGAGAACGGTTCGCTCTTGGGCTGCTCTTCCATGAAACGGATCGCGTCCTGCGCGTTCGGCGTTTCCCAGAAGGTCTGGGTGACGACGTCGCCGCGGCGGCGCAGATTCATGTTCTTGATGAAGTTGATCGCGATCCAGTAGAGCGAGAACAACGACATCAGCAGCAGCGTCATAGCGACGACGATCTGAACTACGAAATCGCCAGGTTTTTCGAGCATTTGGCCAAAGATGTGGCCAAAGCCCATCTGCGACAGAGCGGCGGCATTACCCCCGGCTCCGGATGTTGCGAGGGTGAGGATGTCCTGCAGCATGACGCTTACCTTTCTTGTGTGTGGAAGGATGGATTACTCGGTACTGAAGGAGAACGGCAGTCGGCCGGTTCCCGCAGCGCCTGGGCACAGCTTCACCTTGCGTGCCCAGGTCGTGGCGGCACGGTCGAGATCGCGATTACGGCTGCTCTTGGCCACACTGGCTTCGGTCACGGTGCCGTCGGCGGTGAACGTGAGCGACAACACCAGATCGGTGTTGCCGCCCGCGCGGCTGGCGGCGGCCTGCAACGGGGCGAGCGAGGGCTTGGAGCAGATACTGGCGCGCAGATCTTCCGTGTTGCGCGGCTGCGCGCTGGGCGCCGGGGGAGCCGGAGGGGCTGGAGGCGCCGGCGGCGGCGCCGGAGTATCGACCGGCGACGGCGGCAGATCGGGCACCGGCGGCGGATCTTCCGGCGGCGGCTCGACCACGGGACGCGGAGTCTCCTGCGGCGTGAGCTTGATTTCTTTCGGCGGCTCCGGCGGCGGCGGCGGCGGCGGTGGTGGCGGCGGCGGCGGCTCGATGATCACCACGCTGGTGACGTCTTCTTCTTCCTGCTGCGCGCCCGGAGGCGTCACCGGCACCAGCAGCAGCATGATCGCCGCGATGTGGGCAGCAATCGCGAAACTGATCGCCGTGATCCGCGGCCAATTCAGGGCGGTATCTTCGCGGTCGTCGCGCTTCTTGTCGTGATGCGGCAAGTGGTCGGTCATGCGCAGCTGGCTCGGGTTTGCAGGCTCGTTGTGCGGGCTCTAGGAGCCGATCTCTCGGAGACGGGCTCGCTAGGACAGGCTCGAAACCGGGGATCGATTCGTACAGGGCTCGCGGAGGCTGGCTCGATAGTACTCGAATTCCGGTTCGGACCATGCCGGACGCCGCAGCGCCCTGCTCGGTCGAACCGCGGGCGGCGCATCCTGTGACGACCGCGGGAACCTCGAAGGATAACGAATCGTCGAGGGACTTACCAACACCCCCCTCCGAATCGCGCGTTACAGCGTCATTTCCCCGGTAAAGCAAGGATTTTCTTTGCGTCGTCGGGCTTTTTGATGCCTTTGTTCAAGGCTTCTTGCGCCGCCTGTTTGGCCTCGGCGATGCGATTTTCGTTGCGCAGGACGCGGGCGAGATTGAGCGCGGCCTCGCCGTTCTCGGACACCGACGAGGCGCGTTTGAACATCTCGATCGCCTTGGGCGTGTTCTCTTCGGCGTAGTAGGTCTGGGCGATCACGGACAGATCGCCGGCCAATTTCTGCGAGGGCGCCTTGATCGCGCCCTTGGCGATGCCCTCGTCGATCAGCTCCACCGCTTCCTTGAGTTTGCCGCCGTTGATCAGCGGCACGTACAGCGTGCGGTATTCGCTTTCGTTGGTGAGCATGTTCTTCTGTCGCGCGATCGCCAGCAGTTCGTCGACGCGCTTATCGTTGCCGGCCTGCTGATACAGCGACACCGCGTTCATCAGCGTGGTTTTGTCGTCGGGATCTTTCGCGAGAATCTGCTCGTACAACGCCGCGGCTTCGGCCGGGCGTTCGAGTTGGTTGAGCAGATACGCCTTGAAACCGATCGCTTCGGGTTTGTCGCTCTTGGTTTCGTTGAGGAAACGATCGAGGCTGGCGAGCGAATCGGCGTATTGATCCGCTTGGCTCTGCATCACGGCCATGTTGTAGAGCATTTGGTAATGGCCGTTATTGTCCAACGCATCGGCGGCGACGGCTTGCTTGTAGTGCTCGATGGCTTTGACGTAATTCGGCGGGTCGCGATCGGCCTCGACGCTGGCGGCGACTTGATGCGCGAACGCTTTGTCGTACGCGTTCGCGGCGGGGTCGGCGATCAGCGCTTCGGCTTTCGTCGCGGCTTCATCGCCTTTCTTCGCGTCGAACGCGGCGACGATGTCGCGCAGCGCCTTCGCGCCTTTGTTGCTGGCTTTCAGGCCGGGCTCTTTGCGCGTCGCCAGCGGATAGAGCGCCGGCGCTTTCGTCGCATTCTCTTGTTTGCGCTCGCGTCCGCGTTCGGACGCGCCCGCCGCGGTGCGGCTGCCGCGCGACGTGCGTTTGACGTCGTCCAAGCTGTCGGCTTCGCTGTCTTGCGCGGGCACGGGCGCGACGGGCGCGAGGCCGAGGCCGAACACGGCGACGGCGACGGCGGCGGCCTGCAGAAGCAGGCGAGGGGTCTGGGCGGCGGGATCTTTCATGAGGCGGTCTCGGAGGTCTGAGAAGGTCGCTGGATATAGATGCAGGAAAGGGGATTTCAGCCGCAGCGCGGTTTGCGGCCGGCGTCGCGCGCTTGTTCGTACGTGGGCATGAGCTGATCGGCGCGTTTTTGCAGCTCGCCGATACGGGACTGCGGGTCGGGATGGGTGGAGAGCCATTCCGGCGGGCGGGCGCCGTTGGTGGCGGCGATCATGTTTTTCCACAGATCGACGGCTTGGCGCGGATCGAAGCCGGCCTGCGCCATCAGCCGTTGGCCGACGATATCGGCCTCGCTCTCCTGGACGCGGGTGCCCGGCAACAAAAACGTGGTCTGCAACAACACGCCGCCGCCCTGCGAGACGCTTTGCGCGGCACCGTCGCCATAGCGCGAACCGGCGAGCACACCGGCGACGGTCAGCGCCGCCTGCGCGCCATAGGCGCGCGTGATGCGTTCGTCGTGATGGCGCTCGATGACATGGCCGATTTCGTGGCCGATCACCGCCGCTAATTGGTCCTGGGTTTTGGCGACATCGAAAAGCCCCGTGTACACGCCGACTTTACCGCCGGGCAGCGCGAAGGCATTGGGGTTCTTATCGACGAAGACGGCTTCTTCCCACGCGCGACGCTGGCCTTCGGGCAATTGCGCGCCGATCGCATCGACCACACAGCGCACGTACGCGGATTGGCGACCGTCCTGGGTCAGCGGCTTCTGCGCTTTGGTCTGATCAAAGGCTTGCGCGCCGAGTTGGTCGAGCTGCTGCTGCGACACCGCGCCGACGTATTGTTTGCGCCCCGTCGACGAGGTGGTGGTCGCGCAGCCGGCCACGGTCGCGGCCACGGCGGCGCCGAGTAGCGCGTTCCGGAGATGGCGAATGGACATGGCGGGCTCCCTGGCTCGTAAGGGGGCGTGTAGCGTTACACGCTGGCGTGCGTTGTCAACCGGGGTGGTGAATTTTTTCGACACCCGACAGCCGCTTTTTCCCTCGCGCGGGCCGAACGTTCATCGTTTTTACGTGATGTGAACGAAATTCTTACGATTCCGAAACGCGCGCCGCCGCGAAGCGCGTTGCGGTCGGCAGGGCCGCCAGTGCGTTCTCATCGCGGCATGGTCGCCGCCGCGCGAACGGCCGGCGGCGACGGTGACTGTGACGAACGAAGATGCGCGGACTCACACGTCGAGATTCGCCACTTTCAGCGCGTTGTCTTCGATGAATTCGCGGCGCGGTTCGACCACATCGCCCATCAGCGTCGAGAAGATCTGATCGGCGGCGACGGCGTCTTCGATGCGCACCTGCAGCAAACGGCGGGTGTCCGGATTGACCGTGGTTTCCCACAATTGCTCCGGATTCATTTCGCCGAGGCCTTTGAAGCGCTGGATTTGGCGGCCTTTTTTCGCTTCCTCCAACAACCACGCGTAGGCGTCGGCGAAGCGCGCGACGGGCTCTTCGCGATTGCCGCGCACGATCTTCGCACCGTCGCGCAACAAGCCATGCAGCATGGCCGCGGCTTCGCGCAGCGGGCGCAGTTCGCCGAGTTCGAAGCTCGACAGCGGCAATATCTGCAGCGCGGTCTCGCCCATGTGGGTGCGTTCCACGCGCAAGGCCGCGGGCTGCGTATCGCCGCCCGTTTGCGCGAAAACGCGGAACCGCGGACGGCCCAGACCGGTGCGATTGAGCCGGGCTTCCAGGGCGTCGAGTTCGGCGCGATCGTCGGTGTTGCGCGCGAGCGACGCGGCGTCGAGCGGCGTGAAATCGATCAGCGCTTCGAGCAATGCCGGGTCGTAGCGATACGCGTTGCGGGCGATCGCGTCGCGCGCGCCGGCGAACGCCAGCAGCAATTTTTCCAGATGCGCGCCTTCGATCGGCAGCTCGCCTTCGGCCGGCACCAGTTTGGCGTTGTCCACCGCGTTGTTCGCCAGATATTGGTCCAGCGCCGCGTCGTCCTTCAGATACAGCTCGTTCTTGCCCTGCTTGATTTTGTACAGCGGCGGCAAGCCGATGTAGATGTGGCCGCGCTCGATCAACTCGGGCATCTGCCGGTAGAAGAACGTCAACAGCAGCGTGCGGATGTGCGAGCCGTCGACGTCGGCGTCGGTCATGATGATGATGCGGTGATAGCGCAGTTTGTCGGCGTTGTATTCGTCGCGGCCGATGCCGGTGCCCAGCGCGGTGATCAAGGTGCCGACTTCGGCGGACGCCAGCATGCGATCGAAGCGCGCGCGTTCGACGTTGAGGATTTTGCCGCGGAGCGGCAGCACCGCTTGGTTCTTGCGGTTGCGGCCTTGCTTCGCCGAACCGCCCGCGGAGTCGCCCTCGACGATGAACAGTTCGGACAACGCCGGGTCTTTTTCCTGGCAATCGGCCAATTTTCCGGGCAAGCCGGCGATGTCGAGCGCGCCCTTGCGGCGGGTCAGGTCGCGCGCTTTGCGGGCCGCTTCGCGCGCGCGCGCGGCGTCGACGATCTTGCCGGTGATCGCGCGGGCTTCGTTCGGGTGTTCCTGCAGGAATTCTTCCAAGCGCGCGCCGAAGGTGCTTTCCACCA
>JADZBF010000253.1 GCA_020852215.1 Lysobacter sp.
CCGCGTTTCTCGCGAACGACAAATTCCTAAGCGGATATGCCTCGCTCTTCAATGAAAGTTTGACGGCGAAAATCGGCCCCGACCCCCTCGCCAATCTTATTTCTCCGAGCGCGGGGCCTACCGCTTTCACGCTGAGGCTGCCTTACGCGCTCAATAAAAGTTGGTGGATAAGCGGCGCGCATTCGGACGCCGGCGGGTCCATTATGTCGTCGCTCGATATGAATGCCGGAACCGGGGGTTGGGGCACCGATCAGAGCCTGAACTACGTAAGGGCATCGGCCAGCGGAACATTCAAACGCCACTCGTCGTGTTTCGCCGAAGTGATCCATCAATACAATTGGTCGACCGCCTATTACCACATGGATAAGTTGCAATTCACTACGAATCAACAAGTCGACAAAGGCGTGTATATCGGGATTCCTGCGAGCACCAAAACGCAAGCTCTATGCGGCGGCGGTGCTTCGACCGGGCCACATATGCATTGGACCCTCTTGAGATACTCGTCGCCGGTCCGCATCCACAACGTCAAGATTTCGGGATACACGATCAACGCTAATTCCACGATTCAATACGACACGAATTGCAGTCTCAACTACCTGATCAAAAACGGGGTGAAGTATTGCCCGTTCCAATATGTACCCAACAACTGACGCAGCGATAAAATCGATCGCATTTTTCATTTTCGGCGGGCAGCACGCCCGCCGTTTTTGATGCGCTGAGGACGGCGACGATGTCTCCCTGATTCCAAGGGGTCGCAGCCGGAGATGACGTTCGATTTCGCCGTGAGGCGATATCGAGCGTCAAGGCGCGGCATGCCGAAGAATGGACCATCGGCTTGCCGCCTGAGGCCGAAGCGAGTATCGGAGCATCGAAACAGACAGAAGCGCTTTTCTGCAGCCCGCTCACGGGACGCTCGAATACTCCGTTCGTTGCGCCGATGCGCGCAGATCAGGCCGTGACCACCGTGCCGATATGTTCGCCGCGCAGAATCTTCAGCAGTACGCCGGGCTGGCTCATATCGAAAATGCGCAGCGGCAAGTGGCTGTCGCGGCAGAGCGCGAACGCGGCGGTGTCCATCACCTGGATGTCGCGCGCGATCACTTCGTCGTAAGTCAAGGCGTCGTAGCGCACGGCGTCGGCGAATTTCTTGGGGTCTTTGTCGTACACGCCGTCGACCTTGGTCGCTTTCAGCAGCAAGTCCGCGCCGATTTCGATCGCGCGCAGCGCGGCGCCGGAGTCGGTGGTGAAGAACGGGTTGCCGGTGCCGGCGGCGAAGATGGTGATGCGACCTTTTTCCAGATGGCGAATCGCGCGGCGGCGGATGTAGTCCTCGCACACGTCGTTGATCTTGATCGCGCTCATCACCCGCGATTTGGCGCCGAGTTTCTCCAGCGCGTCCTGCATCGCCAGAGCGTTGATGACCGTGGCCAGCATGCCCATTTGGTCGCCGGTGACGCGGTCCATGCCGCCTGCGGCCAACCCCGCGCCGCGGAAGATATTGCCGCCGCCGATGACCAGGGCGATTTCGACGCCGGCGTCGCGCGCGTCGATGACCTCGCGCGCCAAACGTTGAATGACTTTCGGGTCGATCCCGTAGTCCTCATCGCCCATCAGGGCCTCGCCGGAGAGTTTGAGCAGGACGCGGCGATAAGCGAGATTGGACATGGCGGACTCCGGAGGGGCGTGAGCAAACCGGCGAATTCTAACCCGTCGCGGCAAGAGTACGGACTCGAACGGTGACGCGCCTGACGGCGCCGCGCCGCCTCAACGCCTCAACGCCGAGAACGGAACTCCGGGGTCCACGGCTGCTCGCGGTCCTCTTTGACGATCATCGCGACATCGTGATTGTCCGCCCAACCGCGTTCCATGTAGCCGGCCAGTCGGACGCCCGGAATCTCGCGGATCACTTGCAGAATCGCCTGCGGGCTGGACAACGAAATGCCGTAATCGCCCGCAGGCCAATCGGGATACGGGGCGTAGCCGTAACCTTCGCGCCGGTATTGATCGACGATGCGCTCCCATGAGGCCGGGTCGATCATCGGATAGATGCGCTGCATCGTCAGGCTCCACTCGCCGTGGAAGCTGGCGGCGAGCACGCCATTCGGATTCAGCCGTTCGCACAGATAGCGCAGCCAGCGCCGGGTGCGGTCCTGATCGACATGGGTGAACAAGGAACCGACCCAGATCAGATCCACCTGCGGCAGATCGACTTCGGTGAGTTCCGGTCGCGAGTGGATCGCGGTGCCGCCGAAGGTCGAAGCGCAGAAGTCCGCGCCTTCGTGTTCGATATCGCAGAAATACAACTGCGCCTCGGGGTAAGCCGCGCGCAGATGGCGGCTCACCCGGCCGTAGCCGCAGGGCAGATCGAGAATGCGGGCGATGTGCGGTCGCCAGGACGTGCGCGCGGCGAGGGCGACGACCCGCATCGCACGGCGCCCGGTCGCGAAATACCACGTCTCGTCCGGCGACCACATACCGTCGCGGGGGTGGATGGTACGAATGATGTCGTCGTTCATGGATCGTGCGGGCGCGAGGGAGGGCGGACCGCGATTCTACGTCGTGCCCGATCGCCGCTATGGTGCCCAAGCCCGCGAACGCGGACAATTGCCGCTCCATTCCCTCGCCGCGAGGCCGTCATGTCCGTCAAAACCCTGCAGGAATTCGTCGCCAATTCGAAAGAAAAAGACATGTCCGGCGACGCTTTCGGATTGGAAATCTCGCACATGCTCGAAGCCCGCGTCGACGGCCTGATCTGGGCCAAGGCCGGGTCGATGATCGCGCGCAAGGGCAGTCTGAAGTTCACGCGTCAGGGGATCATGGAGCAGGGGCTGGGCAATCTGTTGAAAAAGGCGGTCAGCGGCGAGGGCATGACCCTGATGAAGATCGAGGGCAAGGGTCGCGCGTATCTGGCCGATGTCGGCAAGAAAGTCACGCTGCTGCGCCTGCAGGGCGAATCGATCTACGTCAACGGCAACGACGTGCTCGCCACCGAAGCCACGATCGCCAACGAGATCAAAATGATGCGCAAGGCCGCGGGCATGATGACCGGCGGCCTGTTCAACGTGAAGCTGAGCGGCCACGGTCTGGTCGCCATCACTTCGCATTACGAACCGCTGACGCTGCCGGTGAACGCGACCACCGGCCCGGTGTTCACCGATCCCAACGCGACCGTGGCCTGGTCCGGCAGTCTGTCGCCGGAAATCGTCACCGACATCAGCATCAAGACCCTGATCGGCCGCGGTTCGGGCGAAAGTATCCAACTGCGTTTCGCAGGCGAGGGTTGGGTGGTGGTGCAGCCGTACGAAGAAGTGTATTTCCAGCAAGGCGGCGGTTCGTCGGGCGGCGGCTTGTTGAGCGCATTGACCGACTGACGGTGCGACCCGGACCGCGCGGTCGACGCGGCCGTTGAGTTCAGAGCGAGCCGCCCGAACGCGGGCGGCCGATTCGCGGCCCGCGTCTGCCGTCAATTCGGCGAGAGATATCCGTGGCGATAGGCCAGGGCGATCACGTGGCAGCGGTTGCGCGCTTGCAGTTTCTGGAACAGGTTCTGCAGGTGGAAACGCACCGTCGCCTGCGAAATCGCGAGGTTCTCGGCGATCTCGGCGTCGCTCAAGCCTTCCGCGAGCAATTCGAGCATGCGCGTCTCGCGGCGGCTCAAATTCGCGTTCTGCGATGCGGCGGGTTGTCGCGCGAGCGCGCGCATCAACGACGGGAACAACACGTTCAGCACGTGCAACCGGCGGTCGTCCGCACAGCTTTTTCTCGAAGGCGCGGAGAGCAACAGAAAACGCCCGCCCACGACTTCGCCCCCGGCGTAACCGTATGCCGGGCGTTTGAAATCTTTCGCCGCTTCGATCAATCGGCGGAAGAGGGGATTGGGCGAAGGCGGCTCGCGCTCGATCGCACGATCCGGCTGCCACTGAATCAGCGGCCTGCGCGGGAAGAAACGATGTCCGCGCGCGATCGCATTGACGATCGGATCGACGTAAGCGAAGCCTTCGCGAACGTATAACCCCAACCAGGCGGTGTCGTGACCGGTGGCGATGATGTGCTGGTCGCTGTAGTACAGCGAAGAATTCAGCAGCAGGACTTCTTCCAGATCGAGCCACTCGCGAATATCGGCGACGCAGGCGGAGACGGTGTCGCGGTCGGATCGCGCGCGCAGACGTTTGTCGTATTCGACGCAGCGCTGCCGATCCTGGACCTGAAGCGAATCGATATGGAACGATTCGACATGAGGCAAGCCGGCGAGAGGCTGACCGACAAGGAGCGAATCGAGGCGAGGCGAATCGACGCGGAGCGCGTCGAGTGCGGTATCGCCCGCAGGGGCGGCCATGACGATGGGCGGCATCGATTCTGTACTCCCCGGTGTCGGCCCCCCTTGCCGTGGATATTCGCCCGCCGTCGGCGGTGCGCACGCAATCCTAACAGCCGGAGGGTGTTGGGAAGCGTGATCGGCGTACGATCTCCGCGCCGATACCGTGCCCCTGATGTCGTTAGGCGTTGCCGAAATCCGCTCGGGATAGACGATATCCCCGCAGCGCCCAGAACACGACGGGCATGCCGAAGAACAGCAGCAATGCCGGCGCGACCGCCAACCAGTACCGCGTGTGTTCGCTTTGCGCAGGCAAGGCTGCGTCGAAGCCGATCGCGCGCAGCAGCCAGCCGCTAGCGGCGATGCTCAGCCCACTGCCGAGCTTGTAGGCGAAAATATACATACCCGTGTAACCGCCGGTGACGGAGCGCCCGGTCCGGCGCTCGCGCGCTTGCGAGCAATCGTTGACCATCGAGTAGGGCAGCGACGAGAACGCGCCTACGCCGATGCCGGCCAATATCTGGAACGGCATCAAGGTCCAGACCGCGTCGCTCGCGGACGTCAGCGGAAACCAACCCCATGCGACGTGCGTGAGCGGGCCGCCCACGAACCCCAGCATCGCCAGCACCACCGCCGCGAGCAAGGCGGGCTTTTTGTCGTAGCGTCGGCTCACGTGGATCCACAACGGTTGCGATAGTGCGGCCGACAGCAGCACCGCCAACGCAAGTGCCCCCATTTGCGGCCCGGACATGCCGTAGGTGTAGGTGTTGAGATGGCCGCCGAGCGTGATCACGAGTTGGAACGGCAGTTCGATCGCCAGGATCATCAACAACAATGCGCGCAGATCCGCGTCTCGCAGAAAGCCGCCGAACTGCGCGCGCAGACTGTCGTGCCCCAGCTCCGTGGCCTGCAATTTCGGGATGAAACTGCGCGTGCCGAGCACCGTCCACAGCGTCGCTCCCAATGCCAGCGCGGCGCAGACGAATCCCATCGGCGCGTAAGCGTGCGGATTGAGCTGGCCCTGCGCATATTCCGCGGTGGGCCGGAAAAAGAACACATTGCTGCCGACCAGCGCCAGAATCATGCCGATGAGTTGGAACGCGCCGCGATAGCCTTGGGCGACCATGCGTCCGTCGTAATCGTCGGCGATTTCGCCGCCGAGTGCGGTATGCGGCACCACGAACGCCGCGATCGCGGTTTTCAGACCGATCACGGAGACCGCGAGCCAAGCGATGGTCGCGGTCGGTCCCATATCCTGCGGAATCGACCACAGCACGGCGGTCAGCGCGGCGGTGGCGAGACCGCCGACGATCAGAAACGGATGACGTCGGCCGAAGCGGCGCGAACGCATACGATCCGACCACCATCCCAGCGGAATATCGATCGCCGCATCCCAGAGTGTGGAGGCGGCCATGATCATGCCGGCGATTTCCGGCGGGACGCCGAGGATCGCGGTGGCGTACAGCAGGAACGAACCGCTGATCAAAAAGTACGGCGCCATCGCCATGCTGCCGCCGCCGTAGCTCAACAGATGCCGCCGTCGCGGCGCGGGCGTCGGCGAATGCTCGGACGATGGCGCAGATGAAGGCGCAGGCAGGTCAGTGTTCAGAGAGCAGCGCTCCGGATTCGATGCCGTCGCGTACTTCGCGATGCAACAGTTTCGCCAGGAAACTGCGCGGCAATTCGTCGACGATCAAGAAGCGCTCGGGACGCTGCCAGTCCGGCAATGTTCCGGCGAGGCGATCCATGACCTCGCTTTCGATCAGCGCGGGCTCCAGCCCGCGACTCGCGCGGCGCAGCGAGACGCACAGCCAGACCTGGCCGCGCGCGCGGACGAGCGCCGCTTCCTTGATGTGCG
>JADZBF010000254.1 GCA_020852215.1 Lysobacter sp.
GACATCGCGCCGATCGATTTCCAGGCCATCAGCTACTACGCCGCGCCGAAAGGCCCGAAATACAAGTCGCTCGACGAGGTGCCGCAGGAGTTGCTCGACACCTACGAGAAACTCGGCGTGCCGCTGCACGAGCGCGCGAAACTCGCGGGCGTCGCCGTGGACGCGGTGTTCGATTCGGTGAGTGTCGGAACGACGTATCGCAAGGAATTGGCCGAAAAAGGCGTGATTTTCTGCTCGATGTCCGAGGCGATCGCAGAACACCCAGAATTGGTCAAGCGCTATCTCGGCAGCGTGGTGCCGACCGGCGACAATTATTTCGCGGCGCTCAACGCCGCCGTGTTTTCCGACGGCAGTTTCGTGTTCGTCCCCAAGGGCGTGCGCTGCCCGATGGAACTCAGCACTTATTTCCGCATCAACGCGATGAACACCGGGCAGTTCGAGCGCACGCTGATCGTCTGCGAAGAAAACGCCTATGTCAGCTATCTGGAAGGCTGCACGGCGCCTCAGCGCGACGAAAACCAATTGCATGCCGCGGTCGTCGAATTGGTGGTCCTGGACGATGCCGAAATCAAATACTCGACGGTGCAGAACTGGTACCCGGGCGACGAGAACGGCGTCGGCGGTATCTACAATTTCGTGACCAAACGCGGCGAATGCCGCGGCGCGCGCAGCAAGATTTCCTGGACGCAGGTCGAAACCGGCTCGGCGATCACCTGGAAATATCCGTCCTGCGTGCTGCTGGGCGACGATTCGACCGGCGAATTCCATTCGGTCGCGCTCACGCATCACCGCCAGCAGGCCGACACCGGCACCAAGATGATCCACGTCGGCAAGCGCACGAAATCGAAAATCGTCAGCAAGGGCATCAGCGCCGGCCGCGGCCAGAACAGCTATCGCGGCTTGGTGAAAGTGGAACGCGGCGCCGACGGCGCGCGCAACCATACACAATGCGACAGCCTGCTGATCGGCAAGCGCTGCGGCGCGCACACTTTCCCGTACGTCGAAGTGAAGAACCCCAGCGCCACCGTCGAACACGAGGCCACCACCTCGAAGATCAGCGACGATCAATTGTTCTATTGCCGCAGCCGCGGCATTTCCCAGGAAGACGCGGTGTCGATGATCGTCGACGGTTTCTGCAGATCGGTGTTCCGCGAATTGCCGATGGAATTCGCGGTGGAAGCGAAAAAACTGCTCGAAGTCAGTTTGGAAGGGAGCGTGGGATGAGACTCGGCGATCTTATCGGCACGATCGGTGTGACGATGCTGCTGATCGCCTTCGTGCTGAATCAGCGACGCATGCTGTCCGAACACTCCCGGCCGTTTCTGGCGATGAATTTGTTCGGCGCCGCGCTGTGCGCGTGGTCTTCTTGGCTTGTGGAGTTCTATCCATTCCTGGTGTTGGAGTCGGTGTGGGCGATGGTCGCCGCCTGGGGCCTCCTGCAGTGGCGCGCGGACATGCAGGACTGAACGGAACGATGGCCATGACGATATCGAATGCGGACGTCGCGAAACCCAAGGCGAAAAGCGCGTTGCCCGCTTGGCTCGCGTTCGTCGTGGGAATCGCGTTGGCCGGCTGCGATAGAGCGCCGAGCGCGATCTCGCCGCAGCCCGCGAAATCCGAGCGCAGCGAAAAAACGTCGCAGACCTTCGCGATCGAAGCCGAATTCAGCGCGAAAGACACCGTCGCCGCCGAAAAAGATCGTCGCATCCTGCGCTGGGCCGACAGCCCTTGCGGCATGTCGCCGGTGGTGAAAACCGATTCGGTGCTGTTGAACGACGCGGTGCTGCAGCCGGATTTCGTGGTCGAGTTCGCGGCCGACGGGCGCGCGCTGCGCACTTGGGGCAAACCGTTCAATGCGCCGATCGGCGCGCTGCGCGGCGACCGCATCGGTTTCTCGCAGTGGCAAGGCGGACAGGAGCGTCTGTACTGGACCGACACCAGCGGCCGCATCGCGCCGGGCGACGCCACCGCGGACGCGCATCCGCGCATCGACGAAAGCGCGCCGGTCGAATGTCCCGCCATCGAGATCTTCGGCGAATCCGAATACCTGCAGTGCTTCGAAACCATCGATGCCTCCACCGGCCGCAAACATCGCATCGCGGTCGAAGCGGCATGCACCTGATCTTTCCGCGACGATCCGCGCGTTCGTGCCGCTCCGCCTAACCGATACCGAAACCGACAACCCCACCATGCTGAAGATCGATCACCTACACGCCCGCGTCGCCGGCAAAGACATCCTCAAGGGCCTCAGCCTCGACGTGAAAGCCGGCGAAGTCCACGCGATCATGGGCCCGAACGGCGCGGGCAAATCCACGCTCGGCAACGTGCTGGCGGGCCGCGACGGCTACGAGATCGTCGGCGGCAGCGTCGAGTTCGAGGGTCGCGATCTTCTGGCGCTGGAGCCGGAGGAACGCGCCGCCGCGGGTATTTTTCTCGCGTTTCAATATCCGGTCGAAATTCCGGGCGTGAACAACACCTATTTCTTGCGCGCCTCGTTCAATGCACAACGCAAGGCGCGCGGCGAACCGGAACTCGACTCGATGCAGTTCCTGAAACGCGTCCGCGAAAAACTCGCGGTGCTGCATCTGAAGGACGAACTGCTGCATCGCGGCGTGAATGAGGGTTTCAGCGGCGGCGAGAAAAAGCGCAACGAGATTTTCCAGCTCGCCGTGCTCGAACCGAAGCTGGCGATTCTGGACGAAACCGATTCTGGGCTGGATATCGACGCGTTGAAAGCCGTCGCCGACGGCGTGAATGCGCTGCGCAGCCCGGATCGCGCGTTCATCGTGATCACGCATTACCAGCGCTTGCTCGACTACATCAAACCCGACGTGGTGCATGTGCTGGCCGACGGCCGTATCGTCGAAACAGGCGGGCCGGAATTGGCGTTGGAATTGGAAGAACACGGCTACGCGTGGATCCGCGACCGCGTCGCGCCGGAGGCCGCGGCACGATGAGCGCCTTGCTCGATTCGTTCGCTCGCGCATTCGATGCGCTGGCGATGCCCGATGCCGCCGGTCTCGGCGATCATCGTCGCGCGGCGTTGGCCGACGCACTGCGCGACGGTTTGCCGGGTCCGCGCAGCGAAGCCTGGAAGTACACTTCGCTGCGCGCGTTGGAGCGCCGCGCTTTCGCGGTCTCGCCCGCGGCGAACGCGACGAGTTCGACCGACGACGATGCGCTATCCGCCGAACTCGCCGCGATTCCTTCGCCGCGCATGGTGTTCATCGACGGTCGTTTCGACGACGCGCACAGCGATCTGTCCACCCTGCCCCACGGCGTCGAGGCGATGCCGCTCTCGCGCGTGTTGCGCGAACTCGAACCGCGCGACGCGAATTTTTTGATGCGACGCTATTCCGGCGCGGATGAAGTCTTCGCGGTCGTCAACGCCGCGCTGGCCGAAGAAGGCGCGACGATCCGCGTCGAACAGTACATCGTTGTCGAAACGCCGCTGCATCTGGTCTTCGTTTCCACCGATGCGACCCCGGAATCGACGGCGCATCTGCGTCATTTCGTTGACTTGCGCAACGGCGCCGCGCTGACGCTGGTGGAGCATCACATCGCGCTCGGCGCGCATCGTGGCTTGCGCAATCATCTCGCGCATGTGCATCTGGGCCAGCGCGCGCGTCTCACCCACGCCCGCATCCAGAACGAAGCCGACGGCGCCACGCTGTTCGTGCGCGAAGACGCGGTGCTGGCGCGCGAGGCGGATTATCGGCGGCTCGATCTGGAACTCGGCGCCGGCCTTTCGCGTCACGAATTGAACGTGCGACTCGAAGGCGAAGGCGCGACGCTGGCGGCGCATGGCGTACTGCTCGCCGACGGCAAGCGCCATCTCGACATGCGCCTGGGCATCGAGCATATCGCGCGGAACACCGCCTGCGATTTGCGTTGGCGCGGGCTCGGCGCCGATCGCGGCCGTGCAGTCTTCCACGGCGGTATCGTGATCCGCGAAGGCGCCGACGGTACCGATGCGAATCTGACCAACAAGAATCTGCTGCTCTCGGCGAACGCGGAAATCGACACGCAGCCGGTGCTGGTCATCCACGCCGATGAAGTGAAGGCCGCGCACGGCGCGACCGTCGGTCAGCTCGACCCCACCGCGCTGTTCTATCTGCGCTCGCGCGGCTTGCCCGAAGCCGAAGCGCGCGCGTTGCTCACCGCCGCGTTCTGCCGCGAATTGCTGAACACGATCGACAACGAGGCTTTGCGGCACACAATGGCCTCCGCATTGGATCGCGCGCTCGTGCGCATCGAGGAACACGCTCCATGACCGCGATCGCAGACGATGCAAGCGAGAACGACAGCCGCGACGGCGGCGACCGCGATTGGGCCGCCGTTCGCGCCGATTTCCCGCTGTTGACCCGCACGGTCAACGGCAAACCGCTGATTTATCTCGATTCGGCGAATACCGGGCAAAAACCGGCGTCGGTGATCGAAACGGTGGACGATTTCTATCGCCGCCATAACGCCAACGTCAGCCGCGCCGTTCACACCTTGGGCACCGAGGCGACCGACGCCTATGAAGCCGCGCGTGCGAAGCTCGCCGGTTTTCTCAATGTTCACCGCGATGAGTTGGTGCTGTGCAGCGGCACGACGTTCGCGCTGAATCTCGTGGCCTACAGTTGGGCGTTGCCGCGATTGAAGGCCGGCGATGTCGTGCTGCTCAGCCGCATGGAGCATCACGCCAACATCGTGCCGTGGCAATTGGTCGCGGAGCGCACCGGCGCGCGGATCGAAGTCGCCGAGATTCACGACGACGGCACGCTCGATCTCGACGCGCTCTACGCGAAGATGACCGGCGCAGTGAAACTCCTCGGCTTGACCCATGTCTCGAACGTGCTGGGCACGATCAATCCGGTGCGTGAGATCTGCCGCGAAGCGCGTCGGCGCGGCATCGTCACCGTGATCGACGGCTCGCAGGCCGCGCCGCATATGGCGCTGGATATTCCCTCGCTCGGCTGCGATTTCTACGCGATCACCGGCCACAAGATGTGCGGCCCGACCGGCACCGGCGCGCTGTGGGCGCGACGCGAGCATCTGGCCGCGATGCCGCCGTTCCTCGGCGGCGGCGAAATGATCAAGGAAGTACGTTTCGAGGGCACGGTCTTCAACGACCCGCCGCATCGTTTCGAAGCGGGGACGCCGAATATCGCCGGACATATCGGACTCGGCGCGGCGGTGGACTATCTGCGCGAGATCGGCATGGATCATATCGCCGCGCGCGAAACGGAATTGCTCGCGCACGCCACCGCGGCGCTCGACGCCATCGACGGCCTGCGCATCGTCGGGCGCGCGGCGCAGAAGGCCGCGGTGATCAGTTTTCTGGTCGAAGGCGCGCACGCGCACGATCTGGCGACGCTGCTGGATCTGGAGGGCGTCGCGGTGC
>JADZBF010000255.1 GCA_020852215.1 Lysobacter sp.
CATGGCGACGGCGGCCATCACCACTGAGTTCGTCGCACGTCGGCCGCGGTCACATCCGCATCGACCACGAAAGGCCCGCCTCGCGCGGGCCTTTCGCGTTTCGACGCGCAGCGAATCGGTCGAGAGCGAAGGCCTCGCGGGCGTTCGCACCGGTTCGCGATGTCGTCGGCTCGGCGGTGCGGAGCGGCTGCTAGAATCGAGCCATTCCCGCATTTCGACGAGCAGGCGAACGGATGAGCGAACGACCCGATGCGATCGTGATCGGCGGCGGCGTGGCCGGACTGGCTTGCGCGTTGGCGCTGTCGCGCGCGGGGCGCAGCGTGCGATTGCTCGAGTCGGGCGCGATCGGTCGCGGCGCGTCGCACGGCAATTGCGGCACGATCACGCCCAGCCACGCGGCGCCGTTGGCCGCGCCGGGCATGGTGCTCACGGCGATGAAATGGATGTTCACCCCGGACGCGCCGCTGTACGTGCCGCCGCGCTTCGATCCGCGACTGTGGGATTGGATGCTCGGCTTCGCCGCGCGCTGCAATCCGCGCGATTGGGAAGCGAGCGCGCGCGCGAAATCGACCTTGCTCAACGATTCCCGCACGCGCTTGCGCGACTGGATCGACACCTTCGGTTTGGATTGCGAATTCGTCGAAGCGGGCGAGGATTACGTCTACCGCGACCCCGCGAAATTCGCGCATGGGCAAATCGAATTGCCGCTGCTGCGCGAGTTGGGTATCGCGGTGGAAGTGATCGACGGCGCCGAGTACGAAAAGCGCGAACCGGCGGTGAAACCCGGTGTGGCTGGCGCGATTCGATTTTCCGGCGATGCCGCGCTGCGGCCGGACCGTTACGTCGCCGAACTGGCGCGCGCCTTCCGCGCGCAGGGCGGCGAGATCGTCGAACATTGCGCGCTCACCGCGCTGCAGGAAGACGCCGACGGCGTGCGCGCGGACACCGCGCAAGGGCCGATGCGCGCCGGGCTCGCGGTACTGGCTTTGGGCGCGTGGTCGCCACGTTTGGCCGATGCGGTGGGCATGCCGTGGATGAGGCGAGTGATCCAACCGGGTAAAGGCTATTCGATCACCTACGACCGCCCGCCGATCATGCCGCAACGTTCGCTGGTGCTGCGCGATCGTTCGGTTTGCGTCAGCGTGTGGCCGAGCGGTTATCGCTTGGGCAGCACGATGGAATTCTCGGGTTACGACGATAGTTTGAACGCGCGGCGGCTCGACGCCCTCGAACGCGCGGCGCGGGAGTATTTGCATCATCCCTACGGCGCGACCGTCCACGAACGTTGGTGCGGCTGGAGGCCGATGTCGCGCGACGATGTGCCTTTGATCGGCTTGGCGCCCGGCAAACGGCGCACCTGGCTCGCCACCGGCCACGGCATGATGGGCGTGGGCATGAGCACCGGCACCGGGCAATTGATCGCCGATTTGGTCGCCGGCCGCGCACCGGCGCTCGACCCCGCGCCGTTCCGTCCGGAACGCTTCGCATGAGCGTCGTCGCGCGCGATGCGTTGGAAGCCGTCTTGCTGGGCGCGTATCCCCTGCTCGCGGAATTGCCCGCATCGCTGCGCAACGATCTCATCGCCGCGGCCGCCGTTCACGACTTTCGCGACGGCAGCGTCATTTTCAGCGAGCGCCAAGCCTGCGGCGGGTTGCCGTTGGTGCTGCACGGCGACGTGAAAGTGTTCAAACGCTCGGATGCGGGACGCGAGATCGTGCTGTATCGCGTCGGTCCCGGCGAAACCTGCATTCTCACGTCGAGCTGTTTGATCGGCGGCGCCGATTACAGCGCCGACGGCGTGGCCGAAGGCGCGCTGCGCTTGGCGATGCTGCCGCCGTCGATGTTCCAGCGGATGATCGCCGAATCGCCGCCTTTTCGCTCTTTTCTGTTCGCGATGCTGTCCAACCGTTTGACCGATTTGATGGAGCGCGTGGAGCGGCTCGCGTTCCATCGATTGGACCGTCGTCTCGCAGAATTTCTTGTCGAACGCGCCGATGCGGGGTTCCGCAGCATCGCGATGACGCATCAGCAGATCGCCGACGAAATCGGCAGCGTGCGCGAGATGGTGACGCGCACGCTGGGGCAATTGGCTGAACAAGGCGTGGTGGAACTGTCGCGCGCGGGCGTACGGATCGCCGACGCCGAAGGTCTGCGCGCGCTGGCGGCCGGCGACGGCCGATGACAGCCTCGGCAACGGCCGGTGACAAAGGTCACTGAGACCGGCCCCGTGGCAGCGTACCTTGGCGCCATCCCGCTCACTGGAGACACGCCATGAAAAAGAACGTTGGTTCCTTCGATAAGATTTTCCGCATCGTCGTCGGCATCGCTGTGCTCAGCCTGTTGTTCCTGCTGGAAGCGCCGATGAATTATCTCGGCCTGATCGGTCTGGTGCCGCTCGGCACCGCGCTGATGGGCTGGTGCCCGCTTTACACCCTGCTCGGCATCAACACCTGCAAGGTCAAAGCCTCGGCCTGATCCAAGGGTTTCGATCGCGCGACGCGCTTGCCACATCCCCGTCGCTTTTTCGTCCATGCCGCGAGCCGCTACACTCGCGGCATGGACGTTTGCGTATTGCATCGCGGCACCGCGCCGCTGCTGGTCAGCCTGCCGCACG
>JADZBF010000256.1 GCA_020852215.1 Lysobacter sp.
ACGCCTGCCCCTCATCCGGCGCGTTGCGCCACCTTCTCCCCGCCGTGCGGGGAGAAGGGAAAAGGCATGTTCCCCGCTTGCGGAGAGAAGGAAAAGAGCACGCACCGCTTGCGGGGAGAAGGGGGGCGACACCCCCGCTGGAAGATTTTGAACAGGCTCTAAGGACTTCGGCGTCGAAGAACCGCGGCATTCGCGACGCGGTCGCGCGCGGTTTCGAGTCCAGCGCTCAGCGCGATTTCGCTTCGCCCGATTCGAGCGGTTCGGCATCGATCGGCTTCGCTTCGGGCGTCGTTTTGCCGACCTCGTTGCCACGCGCGATCCCCACCGCATCCTCGATCCGCAACGCCCGCATCGCCAGCGCGACAGGCCGTAATCCGTCGGTCGTGCCGTCGCCGACGAACAACGCCAGATGCCCGGCGTCGAAACGGCCGAGTCCCGCGTCGTAGCTGACCCAGCGCGTGCCGTCCCAGACTTGCACCCACACGTGCGGGCTGAAGACGTGCGCTTCGCCCGTGAAGCGGCTGGAATACGCGACGCCGTGCGCCAGACGCGCCGGAATGCCGAGCGCACGCGCCGAGGCCGCCAACAGCACCGCGTATTCGGTGCAGTCGCCGCCGCGGGTTTCCCATGCGGCGACGGCGTCGAGATAGTCGCGATAATCGATCGCGCCGGTCATGTGGCGCTGCACGGCCGTCGTCAGCCGCGTCATCCGCGAGGCCACCGAACCGCCGCGCGTGTGGGTGCGCGCGAAGCTGCGGATACGGCGATCGTCGCTGCGCACCCACGCGTTGGCGCGCGTGTAGCGCAGCAGCTCGTCGGCGCTGGGCGGCGCTTCGCGCCCGCAATCGCCGCAAACGCGCAGCTCGGCGCCGTTCGCATCGACGACGAGCCGCTGTTCGCCGGTTTCGGGCCAGGCCCAATCGCGCTGCGGCTCGAAACGAACGCGGTATCGAATTTCGCCGGCGCGGGCATCGGCGGAAATGCGATACGGCGACTTCACCAACAAACTGCGCACGATCGCGCGCGCTTGTTCGACGGTCGGGCGCGGCGGCGGCGCGGTTTGCGGCGCTTCCGCGCGCAGCGGCGTCGCCCAGACGAGCGCAAATGCACACGCGCACCCGAGCGCGATGCGACGGGTCGCATGCATCTCAAGGCGCCTCGGAGGTCGCCGTGGCGGCGACGCGTTCTTCGTCCGTGAGCAGATCGATGTGTTTGCCGGCGTCGGTGTCGATCGTCAGCAGGGAGAACACCCACGTACCGTCGCGCTTGTCGGCGACGAGGGCGAGGTCGCCTTCGCCTTTCGGGCCGGCCAGCGCGAATTCGAGCGCGGCGTGGCCGCCGGTGTCGGAGGTGTTGATGTTGCCGGTGAGCCACCAGCCCGGTTCGATCGGCGTGCCGAAGGCGGCGATCGCGTCGGGCGACGACCGCGCGCGGCGCAATGCGGTCTGGTAGACATCGGACGATTTCATCAGGCCGTAAATGCCCGAAATCGCAAGCAAGATCACGCCCACCATCAGGGTGAGCGAACTTAGAACGAGCGTGGGAATCGCCCATTTCCAATGGCGATCCCACCAGCCTTTTCGCGGCGCGGCGGGCAACGGCGGCGGCGCGGCGTTCATCGTTTCAGGCACCGCGCGAAGAACGCTTCGGTGATGCGATAGCGATGCAGCGCGTCCTTGCCGCGCAGGCCGTGTTTGGCGCCGGGATAGGTCATCAGCTCGAAAGTGATTGCGCGCTTCTGCAGATCGCTCATCAGTTTGGTGCTGTTGCCGAACAGCACGTTGTCGTCGGCCATGCCGTGGATCAGCAGCAATGCGTTCGGACGAATGCCGCCGACATGGGTGAAGACGCTGGCCTCGCGATAACCGTCCGGATTCGCCTTCGGCAGATCCATGTAGCGCTCGGTGTAGTGGGTGTCGTACAGCGCCCAATCGGTGACGGGCGCGCCGGCCACGCCGCAGGCGTAATCATCGGGCGCTTTGCCCAACAGCATCAGCGTCATGTAACCGCCGTTGGACCAGCCGTAAACGCCGATGCGTTCACCGTCCACCCACGATTGCGCGCGCAGCCAGGCGACGCCTTGGCGCTGATCGTCCACTTCCACCGTGCCCTGCCTGGCGTACAGCGCGCCGCCGAACGCCGCGCCGCGTCGTGGTGTGCCGCGGTTGTCCAGCGTGAACACCACATAGCCCTGCTGTGCGAGGTATTGGTTGAAGAAATGATCGCCGCGACCGGGCCAACTGTCGGTCGCGGTTTGCGCGGCGGGGCCGCCGTAGACGTAAACGACGACCGGGTATTTTTTCGCCGGATCGAAGTCCGCGGGTTTGATCACGCCGTAATGCAGCGGTGTCTTGCCGTCGGACGCGGTGAGCGTGCCGAACTCCACCGGGCGATGCGCGCTGCGATAGCCCGCATACGGGTGTTCGGATTTCGCCGGGTCGTTGTCGATCAGCGTCGCGATGCGCGTGCCGTCGGCGCGATGCAGCGCGATCTGCGGCGGCGTACCGGCGTTCGACCACGCATCGACATAGACGCTGGCGTTGCGCGCGAAATTGGCGCCGTGCATGCCGGGCTCGGTCGACAGCGTGCGGATTTTTCCGCCGGTCAACGGCACCGCATGCAGATGCGATTGTCGTGCGTCGGCCTTGCCGTCGGCGGTGCGCCCGGCGCTGAAATACACCTGACCGTTCGCCTCGTCCACCGCCAGCAGCGCATCCACCGGCCAGTCGCCGCGCGTCAGTTGTGTGAGTTTTTTGCCGTCGGCGCTGGCGAGATACAGATGCTCGAAGCCGCTGCGCTCGCTGCTCCACAGGAAGCGGTCGTCCTTGAGAAAGCGCAAGTTGTTGTGCAGCGGCACCCAGGTCTTCGCGGTTTCGGCGATCAGCGTGCGCTGTTTGCCGCTGGCGAGGTCGGTTTCGATCAATTCCAACAAGCGTTGATCGCGCGACTGGCGTTGGAAAGTCAGGCGGTTCGCGTCGCGCCAATCGACGCGGGTGAGATAGATGTCCGGGTTCGCGCCCAGATCGATGTCGCGGATTTGCCCGCGAGGATATTCGCGCTGCCGATGCACCGGCGGCGTGCCGTCGCTCGGCTTGCTCCATGCGCGCAGCGTCAGCGGCGCGATCCGCACGACATGCAGCGTTATGCGCACGTTCGGATCGCCCGCGGCGGGATAGCGTTGCTCCACCACATCGGTGCGGTCGGGATATACCTCGTAGCGTTTCTGCACCGGCACGCCGCTTTCGTCGATGCGCGCGAACGCGATGGCCGAATCGTCCGGCGCCCACCAATAGCCGGTGTGCCGGTCCATTTCTTCGTCGGCGACGAATTCGGCCACGCCGTTGGCGATCGTCTCGCTGGCGTCGTGCGTGAGCCGCACTTCCTGCCCGCTCGCCAGATCGACGACCCACAGGTCGCGACCGCGCACGAAGCTGACGAAGCCGCCCTGCGGCGAGACTTTCGGGTCGGTGGCGAAGCCCTCGCCGGTGGTGAGTTTGCGCACGGCCTGCTTGCCGCTCTTCGCCAGGTCGTACAGATACAACTCGCCGCCCAGCGGGAACAGCAGCGTCTTTCCGTCGGGCGACCACTGGTAATCGACGATGCCCGACAAGGCCGCGGTGCGTTGCCGTTCGCGACGCGCTTTTTCCTCGTCGCTCAAGGTTTCTTCGCCCGGCAGCACGTCGGCGGAATCCACCAACAGCGCCGCGCGCCCTGCGGCCACATCGAACGCCCATAAATCCAGGCGATTGCGGTCGCTGTCCTTGCCGCGCAGGAAAGTGACGCGCGAGCCGTCGGGCGCGATTTTCGGTTTCAGCAGCGTCGGCCCCGACAACGGCGCATCGCCGGTGATGGCCTCGAGGGTGAGCGCCTGCGGCGGCGGCGTGGACGGTGCGGCGAGCGCGGAAGGAGTGGCGAGCATGAACGTGAGCAGGCAAGCGGACAGGCGCATGGCGGAACCCGGAGGCGACAGGCCCGCAGCTTAGCCGCAACCCCCACCCGATGTCCGCCCCCGCCGCGCGTAGAGCGGAGCGAAGCTCCGCTGCGCTGTCTCCGAACGCCCGCGTAGAGCGGGGCGAAGCTCCGCTGTGTCGTCTCCGAAACGCCCGCGTAGAGCGGAGCAAAGCTCCGCTGTCATGTTTCCGGAGGGGATTTAGCGGAGCTGCGCTCCGCTCTACGCGGGGTCTTCGGGGATCAACGGCCGAACAGGGCTTTGCGCTGTTCGTCGGTCAGCGGCTGCCCGGCCTGCGGGTTCACCTGCTTGGTCAGCGCGTACGCGCGCTGCGTCGCCGGGCGCGCGCGGATCGCGGCTTGCCAACGGCGCACCTCGGGATACGGTTCCAGATCGATCGGCGCGCTGGTGTAAGGCGCGATCCACGGGTAACACGCCATATCGGCGATGGTGTAGTCGTCGCCGACGATGAACGCGCGGCTCTGCAGGCGTTTGTCGAGCACACCGAGCAGGCGATGCGCTTCGCGCGTGTAGCGATCAATGGCGTAGGGAATTTTTTCCGGCGCGTAGACGTTGAAATGGCCGTACTGCCCGGTCATCGGGCCTAATCCCGCCATTTGCCAGTACAGCCATTCCAGCGCGGCGGTACGGCCGCGCAGATCGGCGGGCAGAAACATCCCCGTCTTCTCCGCCAGATACTGCAAGATCGCGCCGGATTCGAACACGCTCAGCGGCGCGCCGCCGTCGGCCGGAGCATGATCGACGATCGCCGGCATGCGATTGTTGGGCGCGATCGCGAGAAAATCCGGCTCGAATTGTTCGCCCGCACCGATGTTCACCGGCACGATGCGATACGCCAGCGGCTGCCCGGCTTCGGCCAGTTCTTCCAACAGCAGGGTGACTTTGTGGCCGTTGGGTGTGGGCCAGTAGTGCAGATCGATCATGGCGGCATCCGTCGCGTGCGTGGGGCGGACAGTCTACGTCGACCGTGCGATGCGCTTCGATGCCCGAGCGCGACAAAAACAAAGTGCTGCGTCCCGAGCGCGACGCGCGGATCGACCCGGCGGGGCGACGGGCGCACCGCGACGAGCGCACCGCAACGAGCGCACCGCAAAGATCGGCCACGATGCCCTACCGCCGCGGCGCATCGAGTAAAGCCCGCCTCCGCACATTCGCCTTGGCGATGTCACGCCGCGCCGGTACCCTATCGCATCGCTTCCAACACCGATGCCCCCATGTCGAACGCGCCTCGCGCCCCGCTCAATCTCTTGCCGCGCCTGATCTTCGCCTCGCGCTGGTTGCAGTTGCCGCTGTATCTCGGGCTGATCGTGGCCCAAGGCGTTTACGTCTTCCTGTTCCTGAAGGAATTGTGGCATCTCATCCACGACGCCAACACCCTCAGCGAACAGGGCATCATGCTGATCGTGCTCGGTCTGATCGACGTGGTGATGATCTCCAACTTGCTGGTGATGGTGATCGTTGGCGGCTACGAGACCTTCGTTTCGCGGCTGAATCTCGAAGGCCATCCCGACCAGCCCGAATGGCTCAGCCACGTCAACGCCAGCGTGCTGAAAGTGAAATTGGCGATGGCGATCATCGGCATTTCGTCGATCCATCTGCTCAAGACCTTCATCGAAGCCGGGCAACTCGGCTTGCCGCTCTGCACGCCGGCGCTACAGGCGGCCGAAGCGCTTTGCACCAAGGCCACCGCCACCGGCGTGATGTGGCAGGCGATCATCCACGGCCTGTTTATTCTGTCGGCAATCGGCATCGCCTACACCGATAAGCTGATGGCGGCGACGGCGAGCAAAGGCTCGCATTGATCGACAAAGCGGAGCGCAGCTCCGCTGCCCCTTGCCTTTGTAGAGCGGAGCGCAGCTCCGCCGCCCTTTGCCTTTGTAGAGCGGAGCGCAGCTCCGCCGCCCTTTGCCTTTGTAGAGCGGAGCGAAGCTCCGCTGAAGCGTTCGATTCCACATGCTCAGCGGAGCTTCGCTCCGCTCTACGCGGGGTGATGGGTTTCGGGCAACGGATCGGGATCTCGCCAACGGCCGCGCCGAGCCCATCGCGTAGAATGCGCGCATGGATGTTTCCCACCTGCTCGACGGCCTGAACGCCGCACAGCGCGACGCGGTCAGCGCCGAACCGGGCCACTCGCTGGTGCTGGCCGGCGCCGGGTCCGGCAAAACGCGCGTGCTCACCCATCGCATCGCGTGGCTGCACGAAGTGCATGGCGTGCCGATGCACGCGATCTTCGCCGTCACCTTCACCAACAAAGCCGCGGGCGAAATGCGTCATCGCGCCGAATCGCTTCTGCCGCACGGCGCGCGCGGCATGTGGATCGGCACCTTCCACGGGCTCGCGCATCGCCTGTTGCGTCTGCATTGGCAGGACGCGAAGCTGCCCGAGAGTTTCCAGATTCTCGACAGCGACGATCAACTGCGTTTGGTCAAACGCGTGGTGCAGGCACTCGAGCTGGACGAGGCGCGCTTCCCGCCGCGGCAGATCGCGTGGTGGATCAACGCGCAGAAAGACGAAGGCCGCCGGCCGCAGCACATCCAACCCGAACGCACCGCTCATGGCGTGGACGAATGGGCGAGCGTGATGCTCCGCGCCTACACGCTGTACCAGGAACGTTGCGAACAAGCTGGATTGGTGGATTTCGCCGAAATCCTGCTGCGCGCGCACGAGGTGCTGCGCGATCATCCGCCGCTGCTGGCGCATTATCGCCAGCGGTTTCGCGAACTGCTGATCGACGAGTTCCAGGACACCAACACCCTGCAATACGCGGTCATTCGGCTGCTGGCGAGCGACACGGGCCACGTCTTCGTGGTCGGCGACGACGACCAAGCGATCTACGGTTGGCGCGGCGCGAAAGTGGAGAACGTACAGAAATTCCTGCGCGATTTCCCCGGCGCCGCGACCATCCGGCTGGAACAGAATTACCGCTCCAGCGCGAATATCCTCGACGCCGCGAACGCGGTGATCGCGCATAACCCGTCGCGGCTGGGCAAGCGGCTGTGGACCGATAGCGGCGAAGGCGAGCCGATCGATCTGTATTCGGCGTTCAACGAGATCGACGAGGCGCGTTTCGTGGTCGAACGCATCCGTCAATGGGTACGCGACGGCGGCAGTCACGGCGAGACCGCGATTCTCTATCGCAGCAACGCGCAATCGCGCGCCTTCGAAGAAACGCTGCTCGGCGAACAAATCCCGTTTCGCGTCTACGGCGGCATGCGCTTTTTCGAGCGCGCCGAAATCAAGGACACGTTGGCGTATCTGCGCTTGATCGCCAATCGCAACGACGACGCGGCCTACGAGCGCGCGGTGAACACGCCGACGCGCGGCATCGGCGAGCGCACGCTGGACGAAGTGCGTCGTCGCGCGCGCACCGACGGCACCTCGTTATGGAAGGCCGCCGCCGCCATCGCGACCGGCGATGTCTTGCCGGCCCGGGCGCGGAGTGCGTTGGCCGCGTTCCACGCGCTGATCGAAACGATCGAAAGCGAATGCGTCGATCTGCCGCTGAAAGACAAGATCGATCATGCGCTGGCGCGTTCCGGTCTGCGCACGCATTACGAACTGCAGTCCAAAGGCTCGCTCGATTCGCGCACCGATAACCTCGACGAATTGGTGTCGGTGGCCTCGCGCTTCGTGCGCGGCGACGATGAAGAGACCGCGGCGTTGAGCGAACTCGTCGCGTTCCTCGCCTACGCCGCGCTGGAAGCCGGCGAAGGACAGACCGAAGCGGGCGAAGACGGCGTGCAATTGATGACGCTGCACAGCGCGAAAGGCCTCGAATTCCCGCTGGTGTTCCTGGTCGGGTTGGAAGAAGGCCTGTTCCCGAACAACAAATCGATCGAAGAAGCCGGGCGGCTGGAAGAAGAACGCCGCCTCGCTTACGTGGGCATCACCCGCGCGCGACAAAAACTGGTGCTGTGCTATGCCGAAGCGCGCCGTCTGCACGGCCAGGATATGTACGGCATGCCGTCGCGGTTCCTGCGCGAAATCCCGCCCGCGTTGATCCACGAAGTACGACCGAAAATCAACGTCTCGCGCCCGAGGTACACCCCGCAGCCGCGCAAGCAGTGGGGCCACGCATCGCTGGACGAAGCGCCGAGCCTGCGCCTGGGCCAAAACGTCCGCCATCCCACCTACGGCACCGGCGTGGTGATCGATATCGAAGGCGGCGGCGCCCACGCACGCGTGCAGGTGAATTTCGACGATGTCGGCAGCAAGTGGTTGGTGCTGGCGTATGCGAAATTGCAGCCGGCGTGATCGGCAAACGTCGAACGCTCCTCGTCACCGGCGCCTCGGGGCGGATCGGTCGCGCGATCTGGGTTCGATTGCAGACGCGGGGCGACGATCCGCGAGGCTTGGACCGCAGGATGGGCCCGGCGGTGCAGTGGTTGGCCGACATCGGCGACGACGCGATGCTGAAGCGCGCCTGCGAGGGCGTGGATGCCGTGGTGCATACCGCGGCGCTGCATGCACCGCATGTCGGTCACGTCGCCGATACCGAGTTCGAACGCATCAACGTCGACGCGACGCGAAAGCTGCTGGATGGCGCCGCGCGCGCGGGCGTGCCGCGGATCGTGTTCACCAGCACGACCGCGCTGTATGGCGACGCGTCGATCGCGGACGGACGCGCGACATGGGTGGACGAAGCTTTGGCACCTGTGCCTAAAACCATCTATCACCGCACCAAATGGGCGGCCGAAACGCTGTTGCGGGAAGCGGCGGAACAAGGCGGGCCATCGGTCCGAATTCTGCGAATGTCCCGATGCTTCCCCGAACCCGCGAACGCGATGGCCGTGCTGCGATTGCATCGCGGGATCGATGCCCGCGACGTCGCCGATGCGCACGCGAAGGCCGTCGTCCACGAGGGCGTCGCGCATGCGACTTTCGTCGTGTCGGGGTCGACGCCATTCGGCCGGGACGATCTTGAGGAACTTGCGGCCGATGCTCCGGCCGCAATCGCACGCAGGGTGCCCGCACTCGTCGCGGCGTTCTCGGCGCGCGGCTGGTCGCTGCCGTCGAGCATCGACCGCGTGTACTGCCCGCATGCGGCGATGACGGCGCTCGATTGGGCGCCTCGCTACGGTTGGAATGCGGTCGTCGAGCAGTTCGATGCCGGTTCGACGGAGGTGTTGCCGCCCGCGACCCATCACGCCATCGATGCCGATCTCCTCGACTGATTTCCCCGCTTACCCACCCAGCCCGCGTAGGGTGGGGTGAGCGCAGCGAACCCCACCGTTGCCATGCGCCCGATGGATGGGACAATAATCGACGCCGCTTCGCCTGATGTGCGGCGCGAACGTACGCGCCGCGATGGCGGGCCAGGGCCCGCCCTACGCACACTGCACCGCTTCAAATTCGGATTATGATCGCAGATAACCAATGGTTGAAAAGGAGTTTTCTATGCCGGCTGTTCCAAAAAAGGTAAGCGAAAGATTGGTTCAAGGACTCAAGCGTTACCAACCAATCCTACAAGCCGCAAGATCGAGAGATGTTGGTGAAGCCGACACCGTCACCATCATCAAAGATATGCTGGCCGATGTTTTTGGATACGACAAATACACGGATGTCACCTCTGAGTACTCCATTAGAGGAACATTTTGTGATCTTGCAATCAAAATTGATGGGCAGCTTCAGACACCTATAGAAGTCAAAGCCATCGGCCTTGATTTGAAGGATCAACACGTCAAGCAAGCGATCGACTACGCAGCAAATCAAGGCGTCGATTGGGTGTTACTGACGAATGGCGTTAGCTGGCGTATCTATCACCTTGTCTTTTCGAAACCGATCGAGCAAGAGCTTGTCCTGGAGATCGATTTTTGCAAGTTAAACTCCAGAGCGGAAGCGGATATCGAGTTGCTTTATCTGTGGTGTAAAGAAGGTTGGCAAAGATCTGTCCTTGGTGAATACCATACGCAGAAGCAAGCGCTTTCCAGGTTTTTTGTCGGCGCGATGCTGCAGACGGATTCTGTCCTCGATGTCATTCGAAGGGAGTTACGACGCGTTTCTCCCGATGTAAAGATCGACACATCGCAGATAAAAGACGTTTTGGTCAATGAGGTCATTAAGCGAGAAGTGCTTGAGGGCGATAAGGCAGAAGAAGCCAGAAAGAAAATAGTGAAAGCCGCCAATAAAGCTTTGCGGGCGGCGGCTACAAAAATCGCCAAACAACCTCAATCGCCTTCCCCAGAAGATGGTGCTGAGGGACCGACTTAGTCACCGTCGTAAAGTGGTGTGAGAACAGCCGCGTAGGGTGGGGTGAGCGCAGCGAACCCCACCATTGCCATCGGCCCGATGGATGGGACAATAATCGACGCCGCTCCGCCGAATCTCCCCGCAAGCGGAACCTCCGCGATGGTGGGGTTAGCTGCGCTCACCCCACCCTACGCCGCTTCGACAAGAGTTCGCTTCGATGACCGACACCACCGACACCGATTTCCACCGCGTCCGCGATTACCTCACCGATCTGCAGGACCGCATCTGCGCGGCGATCGAAGGCGTCGACGGCGCGGCGACGTTCCGCGAGGACACCTGGCAGCGCGCGGAAGGCGGCGGTGGGCGGACGCGGGTGCTGCGCGAGGGTGCGGTGTTCGAGCAGGCGGGGATCGGGTTTTCCGATGTGTCGGGCACGACGCTACCGCCGTCGGCCACCGCGGCGCGGCCGGAATTGGCCGGCGCCTCGTGGCGCGCGGTCGGGGTGTCGTTGGTGTTCCATCCGCGCAATCCTTATGTGCCGACCACGCACGCCAACGTGCGTCATTTCCGCGCGCTGCGCGACGGCGAAACCGTGGCGTGGTGGTTCGGCGGCGGCTTCGATCTGACGCCGTTCTACCCGTTCGACGAGGACGTGCATCACTGGCACCGCGTGGCGCGCGATCTGTGCGAACCGTTCGGCGGGCAGACGCGCTACGACGCGCATAAACGCTGGTGCGACGAGTACTTCTTCCTCAAGCACCGCAACGAGACCCGCGGCGTCGGCGGCTTGTTCTTCGACGATCTGCACGAGGATTTCGAGCGCGATTTCGCCTATCAGCGCGCGGTCGGCGACGGTTTTCTCGATGCGTATCTGCCGATCGTCGAGCGCCGCAAAGCCGCGCCCTATGGCGAGCGCGAGCGGCAATTCCAGTTGTATCGACGCGGCCGTTACGTCGAATTCAATCTCGTGTTCGATCGCGGCACGCTGTTCGGCTTGCAATCGGGCGGGCGCACCGAATCGATTCTGATGAGTCTGCCGCCGCTGGTGCGTTGGGAATACGGCTACGCGCCGGAGGCCGACAGCGACGAGGCGCGGCTGTTCGAGTATCTGAAACCACGCGATTGGTTGTAAGCGCCGGCGCGACGTTTACGACGCGATGCGATTGTTGATCGGAGCCGTTGATCTGAACCATCGATCGGAACCGTCGACCGGAGCCGCCGAATCGCGCGTTACGATTTCTTTTCCACCGCATCCACCGCGTCGCGGATCGCTTGTTCGTGGAAGCCGGAAATTTCGCGGTCGCCGATGTACAGCAAGGGCACGTACTGACCGCCGCGACGCGTGAATTCCTCGAAATGCTCTTTCGATTTATCGACCTGGTATTCGGTATAGTCGACGCCTTTCTCGGCGAAGATCTTGCGGACTTTCGCGCAGTACGGGCAGCCGGTGGTCGAATACATCACGATCTCGTGCCCGGCCTTGCGGTAGATCGCGCTGTAATCGCCGGTTTTGTACTCGGGTTCCGGAAAGAGTTTGTGGTACGCAGCCGTGGCGTAGGGGCCGGCGTATAAACCGGCCACGAAACACAAGGGAATCAACAACACGGCGAGTACGGTTTTCAGGGACTTGGGCATGGGGACGGTCCTGTCGGGGGAAGAACGGCGGCGCACGTGCGGTAATGGGATCGATCGCATCGCGACCGGCCCGGTGGTGGGACCGGTCGCGACCGCATGCGACGAAACGCAGCGGGTGCGTTTACGGACAGAACGTCGCGACGCAGGCTTGGCGGGTCTTCCTGCACGCGGCGTAGCACGACAACTCGCCGCCGTTCTGATCGCATCGCACGATGCACGCTTGGAAATTCCAGGTGCAGTATTGACAGCGCAGATCCGGCACTTGAGCCATCGATGCGCTCACGCCCGCACCGAACAACGCGACGCACAGGCCGATGAGCATCATGGTTTTGGATTTCACGATACGACTCCTTGTTGTATGGAACACGCGAAGCATGCGCTCGCACGCATGCCGATGATGCGCGTCCGAAGCGGCGCCTTCCGGCATCGCTTCGACGCACCGCCCCTGACCGATGCCGATCGCGTGTCTGGCCATCTTGGCGCCCTGCCGCCCGTCGCGAACGCGATGGCGCGATCTGCGTACCCGCACTCGCATGCGGGCGCGGTCCTGGTGGTCTCGTCGGGCAAGCGGGCCGACGCACGAGACGGTCGCGACGTCCGCATCATGCGACCGCGGCCGGAGCCTTGTCAAAACGTGGGGCCGCGCCATCGCTTGCCGCAACGCCACGACGCTCGCAACCCGACGACCGTCGCGATTCGGGTTCCTTACATCGCAAACCAGAACTCGCGGATCAAGCCACGATGCGCTTGAACCGCGAGTGCGCGTTCCATCGCGCGCAAAGACGGCGGCTCATTTCGAGCTTCGTCCGCTGTGCGGCACTGCGACGAAGAAGCGAGCGCGTGAGCGATGGATTGGTCGTGAGCGAGTCCAGACATGTGCCGGACTCGCGACTTAGGCAACGATCCGGAAGATCGTTTTTCGACAGCCCGTTAGACCCCGCAGCCCGCCAAGCACGCCTGATAGGCGTTGTAGCAAGCCGCGACGCAAGCCTGATACCCGGGCTTACCCGCGCAATTGTAATTGCAGCCTTGACGGTCCTCGCCGCAATCGCCGCGACAGAGCGGATCGATCGCATAACTATTGCCGCTGATTCCAGCGCCGATTCCGGCACTCAGCGCAAGTGCGGCCGTCAACATCATGGTTTTGATTTTCATGTGGCTTTCCTCTGTCTATTCAATCGCAAGGCTCTGTTGGAGGTCGAGCCCGGCACCTTGTCGCCTACGCGACAACACTCGTCACTACGGCGCGTTTTTCAGCAGTAGTCGAAAAAACGATCGCGCCGGTAGCGGCGGAGACGAATCGAGCTCGTCGACGATCGATCGCAACCGGCAACGAAAGCCCGAAACAGCTACATCGAACTTTGATACTGCGGCGCTCGATTCGACGCGCACGCGCTCCCAGCGAGGCCGACGCTTCGGCCTCGTTCGTTTCATTCGTAACGACAATGACGCGCGCCGCCGCACTGGCTTCAGCGGACGGATCTATCCTCTTGAGCGTGCAGGCGAGGCCACGATTTACCCGGAAAACTCAGGATTTCTTCTC
>JADZBF010000257.1 GCA_020852215.1 Lysobacter sp.
CGGCCTTCGCGGCGGCGTAGTTGGTTTGGCCGCGATTGCCCAACACCGCCGCCACCGACGAAACGTTGACGATCCGCCCCCAGCGCGTGCGCCCCATCGGCAACAGCAGCGGCTGGGTGACGTGAAAAAACCCGTGCAACGACACGTCGATCACCCGCCGCCACTGCTCTTCGCGCATACCCGCCATCGGCGCGTCGTCGTGAATGCCGGCGTTGTTGACGACGATCTGGATGGGGCCGACTTCCAGTAATGCGTTCAACGCGGCGCGGGTCGCCTCGCCGTCGCTGACATCGAAGGCGACCGCCTCGGCGCTGCCGCCCGCGGCGAGAATCTCGTCGCGCACCGCTTCGGCACGCGCGAGCTGACCGTTGGCGTGCACGACGACGTGCGCGCCGGCGGCAGCCAACGCGCGGCAGATCGCGCCGCCGAGATCGCCGCTGCCGCCGGTGACGAGGGCGCGGCGTTGTGGGTGATTCGACATGAAAATCCTCGCTACGGCTCGAAACGAAAGAATGCGCGAGCGTTCACCTCAACGTCCAGCGCACACAATAATCGGGGCCATCCTCGGCATACCGCTCCTCCCGGTCCAACCATGAGAATGCCGCGTTTGCGGAGCGCGCATCCGATGGCGTCCGCTGACGGCTTTCGGTCAACAGCATCTCAAGCTCGTCCCATCGCGCATCCACGCCGCCGGTTCCGGGATGCGGCGATAGGTTCTCCTCGCCCGCCTCGTAACGCTTATTCCAGGAGACGAAGATCCGCCATTGCTCAATCTCCAATGCCAACATATCGGAGTCGATCGGAAATACGAGAAACGTCCCCGAGGGATCCGTATCGCTCTCGTCGAAATTCGAGAGAAAACGATGCGGCACCCCATACACATCGGCGATGCCTGAGCGAGGGCCATCGTAACGATCCAGCTCGACGTATACGCGCTCGAAACCGAATTCGACGCTCATGACTGCAACATCACAGCCGCGCGCCCTTCGGCAATCACGCGGCCGGCATGCGAAATGCGAAACGCATATTGCTGGCTGCTCTCGCTTTCTGCCAGCACCTCCGCCTCGCATTCCAGCGCGTCGGGCAAATCGTCGATGCGGGCGACATGCAGACGCACATCGCGCAGGGCGACCAAAAACCCGGCTTTCGGCGCCGCGTTCGCCGCCGCGCCGCGCAAACCGCCGTGCACGGCCATCGCCTGCGCACCGTATTCGCACAGATGCACTGCGCGCAGCCGGCCGTCGCTGCGCAACGGATGCGCGGGATCGCGATGGCCGCGACTGCGCAGACGCACGCTGCGCGCGTTCCAAGCCAGCACCTCGTCCCACAGGCACATCGCGCCTTTGTGCGGAATCATCGCTTCGATCGCGTCGCGGTCGATCATGCGGAGGCCCTTGTAGGAGCGCCGGAAGGCGCGACCGGATTCCGATGGAGCTTCATGGTGTGGTCGCGCCTTCCGGCGCTCCTACCGCGACTGCGGACCCGCCCGCATCCACATCCTGCCGCGCGATCAACAGCGCCAACACGAAATTGCCGATCACGCCCAGCGTCACCGTCACGCCGATCGCGCGCAGCACCGGGATGCTGGAGAGCGCCAGCAAAAAGAACACCAGCAAAGTCATCAGGCTGCAGACGATCAGCGCGTGCAGCGTGCGCAATTGATCGTCGATGTCGTCGCCCGCGTGCTCGAAGAACAGCGCGTAATCCAGGCCCAGACCGGCGGCGAGAATCAAGGCGATCAGATGGAACAGCGTCAATTCCACGCCGAAACCGCGCAGGACGGCCAGCACCAACAGCGTCGTCAGCGCCATCGGCAGCAGCACACGACGCACGCGATGCGGCGCGCGCAGCGCCAGCCACACCGTCGCCGCGAGCAACAGGGCAGCCACCGCGAGCGCCGCCAACACGCGTTCGCGATACGCGACGACCAACGATTCCGACGCGGTTTTCAGATCCAGCAATTCCACGCCTTCGCGCGCGGACGCGGGCAGACGCGCGATCGCCTGCGCGACGCGTTCGGGCGTGCGCAGGCCGGTCATCGATACCATCGCTACCGCGCCGTCGTCGTGTTGCACCCACAGGCCGCCGATGCGCGCGGCGAGCGGCGTGCCCGCGATATCGCGCGGCGTCAGCGGCGGCGCGGTGCGCGCGGTTTCGGCGTCGGCGAGAAACGCCTCGAAAGCGTCGCTGCGGAACGGCGTGGTCGCCACCGCGGCATCCAACGTGGCGCGCAGCGCCGCAGGCTTCGGAATACGCGCCTGTCGCGCGCGCTGCGTCGCGGCGCTGGGCACGATGCGCGCGGCGCTGTCGTAACCGACCAGGACGTCGTCGGCGACCAACGCATCCAGCACGCCGTGCAGCGCTTCGGTGCGGCGCAGCGCGGTTTCGGCGTCCGCGCCGCGCACCGCGATCAACCAACGCACGTCGGGCGCGCCGAGCGCGTCGCGCAGATGCGCATCGCGCGCCAAGGCGTCTTTCGGCACCGGCGTGAGTTTCGACAAGTCGTTTTGCCACGCCGCGCC
>JADZBF010000258.1 GCA_020852215.1 Lysobacter sp.
GGGTATGCGCGAAGAGCAGTGGCGACGCGTGATCGACGTGTCGTTGCATGGGTTCTTTCACGTCACCCAGCCGCTGCTGTTGCCCATGGGGCGCACGCGCTGGGGGCGGATCGTCAACGTTTCATCGGTGGCGGCGGTGTTGGGCAATCGCGGCCAAACCAACTACGCCGCCGCGAAGGCCGCGCTGCACGGCGCGAGCAAATCGTTAGCGCGCGAAATGGCCAGCCGCGGCATCACCGTGAATGTGATCGCACCCGGCGTGATCGCCGGTCGCATGACGCAAGAGACCTTTCCGCCGGAACAGATCAAGCAAATGGTGCCCGCCGGCCGCGCCGGCAAACCCGAGGAAGTCGCTGCCTTGGTCGCATTCCTCTGCAGCAACGCCGCGGGGTACATTAACGGCCAAGTGATCGGCATCGACGGCGGCATGAGCTGAGCGTCGCGGCCGATCCGCTCCCCCACCGTCGACGACGCGTTCGACCCGTTCCGATCCGTCGTTTTCTCCATCCCATCGACATTCAGGAGTTCCGTCATGCGCATTCGCTCTTTATTCGCCGCAGCGGCGTTGTCGCTCGCCTTCGCCGCCGGCGCGTCCGCCGCGGATAAATTCGAGCCGCCGGCCGACGATGCCACGAATCCGCCGCCGAGCACCGCGTTCAACGCGTTTCAACGTTTCGAGATGATGCCGGTGGCGATGGATGCGCCCTACGCCGGCCAGAAAGGCAACGAAGTGGCGAAGGAGTACCTGCAAGGCAATCTGAACGGGCGCGTCGGTGCGGTGTTGAAGACCTGGAACGCGCAGTCGGCCGGGGACGCGCCGAGAACCCTGAAAATCGAGCCGAAAATGGCGCATGTGCGCTTCATCTCGGGCGGCAAGCGCTTCTTCGGCGGCGGTTTCGCCGGCAGTTCGTGGGTGTACATGACCGTGCGCGTGAGCGATGCGCAAACCGGCGAAGTCGTGGGCGAACCGGCATTCTTCCAGCGCGCCAACGCCATCGGCGCGGCCTGGACGTTCGGTGCGACCGACAAGAGCATGCTGATCCGCCTGAGCAGCATGCTGCGCGCGTACCTGCAGAACAATTACGACAAGACCGTCGACACCGCGGTAACGGTGGCGCCGGAAGTGAGCGACTGAGGGCACCAGCGTTTCGCCGAGGAACGAGGGCCGCGAAAGCGGCCTTCGTCGTTTTCGAGAACCGCACGCGATCTGGGGTTTCTACGCCGCCGCCCGGAAATCGAGAAGCGCGGCCTCGGACTTACGCCGACGAATCAAGCGGGCGCAATTGCTCCTCGATCGTGCGGGTCTTCTCGGTGACGGTATCGCCGGTATGCAGCGTCGATTTTCGTTCGAACAACAACAGCAACGTTTCCTCGCTCGCGACCGGATGATGCAAGACGCCTTTGGGCACGACGTAAAGATCGCCTTCGCCGAGTTCGACGGCGCCATCCTCGAATTCCAGTCGCAATCGTCCCTTGAGCACGAAGAACAGTTCGTCCTCGTCGTCGTGCCGGTGCCAATCGAGATCGCCCTTCACTTTCGCCACTTTGACGTAGTGATCGTCGACGTCGCCGATCACGCGCGGCGACCATCGTTCGATCAGTTCGGCGGCCAAGAGTTCGGGATTGACGACGCGCGGCATTGTCGGCTCCTGCAGGCAAGAGATTGAGATACGTGAGGCGTTCGAGCGCGTTTCGCGATCGAACGGGCGCTCAGGCCGCCGCGTACCAGACCGGCGCGAGCGAAATTTCAGATGCGGGCGCGTCCAGCAGCACCGCCAACCTGGTCTCCGCGTCCAGCGCGGCGTCGATGCCCGGATGCGCATCGCGCGCGCGCTGCAGCAATTCCGCGGCCAACCATTCCATGCGCATCACGTTCTGCGCGATGCGCTGTTGGAACGCACGATTATCCAGCGTGTCGTGCAACGCGCGGTTCATTTCATGGAACCAGTCGATGCGGAACTGATCGAGCAGGCGGCCGTCGAGCGTCGCGGCATCGGGCGTACCCGCGGCGCGATTGGCTTCGCCCCAGGCGCGCAGCAGCACTTGCGCGGCGATGTTCAGCGCGCGTCCGCGTTCGAATTGCGGGCGCAGGCGGCCCAGCAACGAGACTTCGGTGAGCTTGTCGCCGCAGAACAGCGGCGCCAGCAGCGCCCAATAGTAGGTGTAATCCCAAATCACTTTCAGCGGCATCACCTGGGCGTCGCCGAACAGCGGGTACTGCCCGCGATACAGCGTCATCGTGTTCTCGTAGAAGCCGAAATACAGTTGCTGATAGATCTCGGCGTAAGGCGCGAACGGCGAACCTTCGCGATCCTTGGCGATCAGATCGCAGATCAAGGTGTTCGAGATCGCGATGAAATCGCTGCCCGGCGAATAAAACGGGTCGAGAAACACGCCGGCTTCGCCGGTCAACGCCCAGCGGTCGCCGCTGAACACGCGTTTGCAGTCGTAGGTGAATTTGCGGAAGAAGGCGAAGTCCTGCAACGTGTGCTCGGGCGCGGACAACGCGTCGGCGACGCGCGGCTGATGCTTGCGCAGCCACGCCATCGCTTTCTCGTGCGTGTTCATCGTCTCCAGCGGATGCGTCGCCGCGTCGCAGACGATGCCCAGCGAATGCGCGCCGGACGACAGCGGGATCAGCCAGAACCAATAACCGTCGCCGCACATGTGATTGGTCGAGCGCCAACGGTCCGGCGGCGTGCAGCGCGCGCGCCAATCGGCATCGTTCGACCACAGATTCGGATCGATCTTGCCGTCCACGCGCCACCACACCGCGTTCGCGTCGTGGTCGCTGGTTTCGGCCAAATCGAATTTGCGCTTGAGCAAACCCGCGCGGCCGCTGGCGTCCACCACCCAGGTCGCTTCGATGCGATGCGATGCGCCGCCGTGGTCGTAACCGATGCGATGCGGCACGCTGCCGTCGGTCATCTCGAGTTCGCGCACCACCGCGCCATCGAGAAAGCGCACGCCGTAGCGCTGCGCTTCCTCGCCGAGGAAATTCTCGAAACGGCCGCGGTCGATCTGCCACGACGGCATCGGCAGAATTTTACTCACGCCCAGTTCGGTGCAGCGGTCGATATCGCGACGGCCATCGCTGAAGAAAAAACGGAATCCGAATTTGCGTAACTGCCGCGTGTCCAGATGCTCGCGCAGACCGAGTACGTTCGCGAAATAATGCGCGCCGATCTCGACGGTGGATTCGCCGACCTTGAACGCGGCTTCCCGCACCGGATGCGCACGACGCTCCAGCACCGTCACATCGATCGTCGGATCGCGGCGCTTGAGCTGGATCGCGAGCGACAAACCGGCCAGACCGCCGCCGAGAACGACGACGTCGACGGCATTTGCGGTAGAAGCGGTCGTGGCCATGGTGTTCGATTCCTCAGTCGCGGCGCGGCGCGACGAATTCGCCGCTCGGGTCGTGAATCACCGCCGGCGTATTGCGGGTGCGGCGATATTCGCGCATCACATGGCCGAAGGTCCACACCTGCACCACCACATGCGAGGTGATGCGATACAGATCGCGCAGCGGGCGAAAGTGGCTCTTGCGGAATTTTTCCACCGCATCGGCGCCGGCGTAGCGCGATTCGATCGGCACCGAGACCACGCCCATGCCGAGCGTTCGCGCGGCGGTGATGAGAATCTGCGCTTCGAACACGAAGTCTTCGCCGGGCACGTCGTCGAGCGCCGCCACCGGCGCCGGATACAGGCGTTGGCCGCTCTGCGTATCGGCGATGCGATAGCCGCAGCCCCAGGCGATGCCCCAATCGCCGAATTCGTTGGCGAGGCGGCGATAGGTGGGTTGCTGCGCGCGTTTGCGCAGACGCGCGCCGACGGCGATGCAGTTCGGGTGTCGATTGGCGGCGGCGATCAAACGCGGAACGTCGCTCGCCAGATGTTGACCGTCGCCGTCCATCGTCAGCACCGCAGCCGCGCCCATGCGCAGCGCTTCGCGGAAGCCGTCGCGCAAACTCGCGCCCTTGCCCATGCGCTGCGCATGGCGCAGCAACGTCACCGGCAAATCGGCGATCTTCTCGGCGGTGCCGTCGTCGGAGCCGTCGTCGATCACGATCACGCGGTCGCATTCGGCCAGCGCACCTTCCACCACATCGCGGATACGCAGCGCTTCGTTCAACGCCGGAATCACCACCACGACGTTATGCCGGTCGAATGCGGGCACGTCGTGCGGCGACGACTCGCCCGCGGGACGATCGAAAACTGCGGCGGTCTCAGTCATACGCGAAATCCAACATCAATGCGCGGCCCGGACCGGCGCGCAGCGCCGCGGACAAGGCGTGCGCGGCCAGCGCATCGAACACCGGCAACATCGGCGCCATCGCGTTGCCGCCCGCGTGGCGGCCGAGCGGGCCGGGCGCCGACGCTTCGCCGTCGCACAGCGTCGCGATGACCCGCGGCCCCGGCGTCGACGTGTCCGCACGCGACAGCACCAACGCGCCGCCGAGCAAGCCCGTGCAGGCATGCACCGAGCGCAGCGGGCCGGTGGCGCCGGTGTCGTAACCCACCAACAGCACCGCCTCCGCGCCGTCGTTCAACTGCGCCATCGCTTCGATCAAACCTTCGGCGAAACTGGCGTCGTACGCGCTGATCGCGGTCGCGGCGCGCATGCAGCCGGCGCCGATCGTCCAGTAACCGGCGGCGGCGTTGTGCACGGAATTGTGGAATTTGGTCGGCGACACCGCGCGCGGATCGTCGGCGAGCGTCGCGCACATGTAATCGGTGATCGACAGATCGCCGTGCGTGGACGCGAACACCGACGGCAACGACGCCGGATCGCGATTCGCCATCGCGCATGCAGCGGACGCGACATCCAGCGCCACCGCGACCGATTCCGGCGCACGCCGACGTTCGTTCGCCGGCAGCAATTGCGGCGAGGGTTTGGTCGCGGCGTTTTCCGGCAGCGTGCCGTCGACGACGAACGCTTGCGCGTCGCGCCACGAGGGCAGACCGTTCGCCCAGAACGCGATACCTTCGATGCGGGCGGCGAGCGTCGCGCTTGTGGGGGGCGTCGCGCTTGTGGAAAGCATGTTCATGCGCGACCGAACACCAGCGAGCAGTTATTGCCGCCGAAGCCGAATGAATTGTTCATCGCGTAGCGGATCTCGCCCTCGGCGTTGTCGAAACGGATCTGCGGGCCGCAGGCGGGGTCGTATTGTTCGCTGCCGAGCATGCCCGGCAACAAGCCGCGTTCCAACGCGAGCAAAGCGAACACCGACTCGACAATGCCGGCGGCGCCGAGCGTGTGCCCGGTCCAGCCTTTGGTCGAACTCGCGTGCAGCACGGAATGCTCGGCGAACACGCCCGAAACCGCGAGCGCTTCCACCGTGTCGTTCGCGGGCGTCGCGGTGCCGTGCAGATTCAGATAGCCCACATCGGCGGGCGCGATACCGGCGCGCGCGATCGCCTCTTCCATCGCATTGCGCGCACCCAACCCTTCCGGATGCGGCGTGGACATGTGGTGCGCGTCGCTGCTTTCACCGTAACCGCACAGGCGCAGACGCGCGTTCGCGGACTCGACGGCATCGATGCGCTCGAGAATCGCGTAACCGCCGGCTTCGCCGAGCGACAAACCGTCGCGACGCGCATCGAAGGGCAAGCACGGGCGCTGCGACACCAAACCCAGCGCGTTGAAGCCGAACAGCACGCTGCCGCATAACGTGTCGATGCCGCCGACCAAGGCCGCATCGACCAGACCGGCGCGAATCGCGCGCGCCGCTTGCGCGAACACTTTCGCGCTGGACGAACAGGCCGTGGCGACGGTGACGCACGGCCCGCGCAGGCCGGTGGCGCGCTGCAGGAAATGTCCCAAAGAATGCGGCGTGTGCAGCAACGGACGGCGCAGATCGGCGGGAAAGACCAGCGCGTCGTCGGCATCGCGTTCGAAGCGCGTGTAGGCCTCTTCGCTGCAGCCGATGCTGGACGTGGACGTGCCGATGACGATCGCCACGCGCTCGGCGCCGTAGCGCGCGCGCAACGCTTGCGCAGCCTCGAACAGGCCGTCTTGCTGCAGCGCCAACCACGCGAGCCGATTGTTGCGGCAATCGATGTCGGCGAGCGATTCGGGCAAACATACGTCTTCGACGCCGTCCACCCGACCGATCCAGGTGTCCAAGGCCGCCGCCGCGACCGCGCCTTCGCCGAAATCGTTGCGACGCAGACCGCTGCGGCGCGCGCGCAACGCGGCGTACTGCGCATCACGGCCGTGGCCGAGGGCGGTCGTCGCGGTGTAGGCGGTGATCGCCAATGGCGTCGCCTGTGAAACGCACATCGTGGCGGAAGGCACGCGTCGCCTGTGAATTGAAAGTCGTCGCGAATTATAGCCTCCGCCGCTGTTTTCGGGCCAGTCGCGCTATGCTGTCGCCGCCGTGCGGGCCGCGATTTCGTGGCTTTTCGACCGCGCATTCATTCTTTCGACCGCCTTAGGGGGCTTCATGCGTTTTTCCGCCATCGTTTTGTCCGTCCTTTCCCTCATCGCGTTCAGCGGTGCCGTTCAGGCGCGGCAGGCGCCTCTGGTCGATCCGGCGCCGGTCGCGATCCCCGCGGGTTTGTCGCAGGACAAAGCGGTCAAAGACATCAAACGCGCACTGATCGGGCGCGGTTGGACGATCGCCGCCGAGCGCGAAGGCGAGATCGACTCCACCTTGAATCTGCGCGACCACGTGGCGAAGATTCGCGTCAGTTGGGATGCGACCTCGGTGCGCATCGTCTACGTCGACAGCGTGAATCTCAGCTACCGCGAGAAGAAGGGCAAGAAGTTCATCCATCCGAATTATCTCGGCTGGATCAGCAATATCGCCAACGACATGGGCACCAACATGCAATTGTCGGCGATGGAAAACTGAGGCATCCGCCGTGCGCGCGACGTATCGCCGCACGGCGCCGCTTTCGACGCGCGCATGAGCCGGATCGATCATCGACTCCGTCTATTGTTCGACCCCGACGTGCTGCATGCCGGCCTCGTCGCGGGCGGCGCCTGCGTGTTGTCCGCGGGGCTGGTGTATGTGGGCTATTTCGTCCACGTCGCGCGCACCGCGCGCCGTGCGCCGTGCGCGCCCGATGACGGACGCTGCCTCTTGCTGTTCGGTAAACACGCGCCGCAGGGCCGCATCGACGCCGATTTCGCCGCGCGCCTGGAGCGCGCCGCGCATTTGTGGCGCGAACGCCCGCCGCAAGTGATCGTGCTGCTGGGCGGCGGCGCCGACGGCCATCCCAGCGAAGCGCAGGTCGCGCACGCCGCCTTGCTCGACCGCGGCGTCGCCGAAGACGCGCCGTTGCGCTTGGAGCATCGTTCGCGCGACACCCTGCAGAATTTGCGCAATGCCCGCAGCCTGCTCGCCGATCGCGCCGCCGACGAACCGGTGACGCTGCTGAGCAATCGCTATCACCTCGCCCGCTGCGCCCTGTTCGCGCGGCAATTGGGCATGCGCGCCGAACTGTGCGCCGCCGAACCCGCGCTGCGCTGGACACCCGGCACCCTGTACCGAATCGCCGGCGAAGCCGCCTACGTCTGCTGGGTCGACATCGGCACCCGCTGGGCGCGGCGCATCGGCCATCGAAGGATGTTGGCGAAGGTGACGTAGGGGTAAGCTCGTTATGTTTGCTTAAATATTCGGGTGCCAAGAGGGGCGCGCCGTGCTCGACAGACAGGTAGTCCAAATCGAACCCGAGCCGAAACAGGCCGAAAACACATGGCCGTTTTCGTCTTTTGCGGCCACATCGAACCTTATCGTGCTGGGCGATCCGGGCGCAGGCAAGACCGAACTGTTCCGGCAGGCCGCTGAGGGCGCCGGCGAGCGGTTCATGACCGTCCACCATTTTCTGATGACGCCCACGCAACGCCTATCCGGTGAACGAACGCTCTGGATCGATGCCCTGGACGAAACCCGCAGTGGTCGCGGCGACAAAAGCACGATCGACCGCTTGATCGAAAAGCTGCATGCGGTCAATCCCCAAAATGTCCGTTTGTCTTGTCGCGTCGCCGACTGGTTGGGGAAATCCGATCTCAAGGCCCTCACGCCGTATTTCGAATCGAACGGCGGCGCGCCGACCGTCGTGCAACTGCAGCCGCTCACTCGCGAGGAACAGCGACAGATTCTGCTGGCGAACGATCGGGCCGAACCCGATCGCTTCCTCGA
>JADZBF010000259.1 GCA_020852215.1 Lysobacter sp.
AAACTGCCGTGGCAGGTGACGATGACGCGGCGTTCCGGCGGGCGACCCTGCGCGGTCGCCCATTTGCGCGCAAGTTTGATCGCGGCTTCGTTGGCTTCGGCGCCGGAATTGCACAAAAACGCGCGCTCGGCGAAACGCGAGGCCTCGACCAATTCCTGCGCCAAGCGCACCGGCGGTTCGCTGTAGAACACGTTGCTGGTGTGCCACAGCTTTTCGGATTGTTCGATCAACGCGGCGCGCAAGTCGGGATCACAGTGCCCGAGCCCGCACACCGCGATGCCGCCCGCGAAATCGATGTACTCGCGACCGTCGATGTCCCAGACGCGACTGCCCTGCCCGCGTTCGAGGATCAAATGCCGCGGCTTGTAGACGGGCAGATAGTAACGTTGGCCTGCGGCGACCAAGGCTTCGGTGCTTTGGGATTCGGTACTTTGCGATTGGGTGTTTTGCGGTAGCGGCATCGACGGTTCTCCGTGTTCGGCCTTCGCACCGAATCGGTTTACAAAACAATCCGCCCGGCGCAGCGATGCATCGCGACAGCGAACGGCATAAACGCATCACGATACCCGAACGTACGGCGAGACACGATCTGCGAGTTCCGCCTCCGACATGCCGGCGCACCGCCGGCATGTCGCGTTACGGCCTCAGAGCCGATTGCTGGTTTCGACCAATTCGTTGTAACTCCGAATCAACTGATCCGGGCTGCCTTCGACCATCCAGCCGCCGCTGCCGTTGCTCATCAGCATTCGTTCGCCTTGATCGTAGGGCTCCTTGTCGCGCACGCGCCGCAGCCGGCTCTTCGCATCCTTACGGAAATCTTCGGTTTCCGACGCGAAGCTCGACCACATCATCGGTACTTGTCCGCCGCCCTTGGCGTAGGCGATCGCCTCGTCCGCGATGGTTTCGTATCGGGCGAGCGCATCGGCAGCTTTGGCGACATCGAATTCGTCGCCTTGCATCGCGCCGACCAGCGATTTCGCGCGATTCATCACCGCCAACTGAAAGTACGCCGCATGCTTGCCTTCGCTCTTTTCGATCTGGGCGAGACGCGCGTTCAACATCGCGTCGTTTTCCCGCTCCAGCGCCGCCGAAAACGCGTCGCTGGCCGCATCGAAAGCGTCGAAGCCCGCGACCAACGGACCATGCATGGTTTTGGCTTTGGCGAAACCGTCGTCCTTGTAGTTTTCTCGATCGTAGTAGGTATGCGCATCGTCGATAAGCGCGCCGACCGCGGCCAATGCTTCGACGTACCGGCCGCCCGCGGCATCCAGCTCCGCCAGCTTCGGCGCGGCCGACGCCGCATCCGCGAACGTTGTTTTGCATTTCGCGATGTCGTCCGCACCCACGGTGTAGAGACCGTAAACGACTGTTTCGCGCCCTGAGGGTCCGGCCTTCATGTCTTTGACCCAACTGCCGTAACGATCAATGCTTTTATGGACATCGCCGTCGACGCGGTTATAGCAATCGACGTAGTTCTCCAGCTTGCTAGCGAGCGCGTCGAGATCGTCGGAGGACGCCGCGCGCGCATCCCCCGCTTCATTCGCGGCTTTGTCCCGGGCGTTATCCGCTTTCGGTGCGCCGCTTTCGGCGCCGCGTTGCCCACAGCCCGCGAGGGCGATGCCGGCGCACAGTATCAAAGCCGCGACACGACCACGGCGTTCGAACGATGTTTTCATAGAAATTCCTCTGCATTTACGAATCGTGCGTCCGCGCCTTGTGGGCGGGCGGAACGCGGTTTAGGACACTGCTCGCTTGAGGCCGCTCACCAACTCCCCGTATTCGGCATCGACGCCCACGGCTCCTGCGGCGGCAAATGGCCGTCCTGCAGCAACTCGATCGAAATCATATCCGGCGAACGCACGAACGCCATGTGTCCGTCGCGGGGTGGGCGGTGGATGGTGTAGCCCATCGCTTGCAAGCGTGCGCAGGTGTCGTAGATATTCGCGACGCGGAACGCCAGGTGGCCGAAATTCCGTGCGCTGCCGTAATCCTCGACCTTGCCCTCGGCATCGGGCCAGTTGTAGGTCAATTCGATTTCCGCGTGCGGCGTTTCGTCGGCGGCCAGGAACACCAGCGTGTATTTGCCGGCGGCGTTTTCCATGCGCCGCGTTTCTTTCAAGCCGAGGCCTTCGCAATAGAACCGCAGCGAGGCATCGAGATCGCGGATGCGGACCATGGTGTGGAGGTATTTCATGCCGTGGTACTCGGTGATGGAAAATGGAATGAAGCGTTGGAGTCGCAGCGATTTTCAGCGCTTCTCAAGCGGATGCCCCGTTCTTGTCATCCCGAGCATATGCGAGGGACCTGCTGTTGCAGCGCGTGAAAAACAGGTCCCTCACCCGATGGAGCCGGGTTCGGGATGACAGCGAATAGAGATGAAGATAGTTACCGATATCGGCATATCGACATGTCGGCATGTCGGCGCTGAAATCCGCGGGTATCACAAAAACAAATCAGGCAACAAGGGTTTCGTGCGATCGACCGCATACCCCGCGAAATCGGCGACGCCGGCTTCGCGCAGCACATCCTCGTCGATCAGGAAGCGGCCATGAAAACCGGCGGCCGCGCGGGTCAGTAGCGCATGCGCGGCATCGCCCATGATTTTCGGTTTTCTGCATTGCGCGGGATCGACACCCGGAATCATGTTGATGGCGTCGGTGGCGATGACGGTGCGCGGCCACAGTGCGTTCACTGCGACGCCCTGCGGGCCGAATTCGGCGGCGAGACCCAGCGTAACGAAGCTCATGCCCATTTTCGCCAGCGTGTAGCCGGTATGCGGTCCCCACCATTTCGGATCGAGCGACGGCGGCGGCGCGAGCGTGAGGATGTGCGGGTTCGGCGCCTGCAGCAGATACGGCAAACACGCCTGCGCGCAGAGGAAGCTGCCGCGCGCGTTGACTTGCTGCATCAGATCGAAGCGCTTCATCGGCGTGTCAAGCGCGCCGCGCAGCCAGATCGCGCTGGCGTTGTTGACGAGAATATCGATGCCGCCGAACGTATCGACGGTGGCCGCGACCGCGGCGCGGACCTCGTCTTCCTCGCGGATATCGCATTTCAGGGCCAGCCCTTGGCCGCCCGCCGCCTCCACCGCCTCGGCGGCGGAATGGATCGTGCCGGGGAGCTTCGGATTCGGCACCGAAGACTTGGCGGCGATCGCGATGTTGGCGCCGTCGCGCGCGGCGCGCAGGGCGATGGCGAGACCGATGCCGCGCGAAACGCCGGTGATGAAGAGGGTTTTGCCTGAAAGGGTGGTCATCGCATGAACTCGTCGAAACGTAAGAATGTGCCGCCGGCTTAAAGTCTGTTCAAAATCGTCGCGAGCAATGGGGATTTCGCGCCGCCCGCAGCGCAGAAAGCGCAGTGTACGTCGAGGTACATGAGCAT
>JADZBF010000260.1 GCA_020852215.1 Lysobacter sp.
ACGGCATGATCTGGGTCACGCAAGGAAAGGAAATCGAGAATTACCTGCCGGGAGCCGTTCTCAAGCGGGCGCTCGAAAAGACCAGCGATATTGCGGATCCTGGAGCCTATGAACGCTTTTTCCCCGCGCAGAAAGCGGACAGCAGTTCATACGCCGAGAAAGCGCTGGGCATGACGCATATCGACAAGATCGATCTGGCGATCCGCTGCCGACCGCATATGTCGAAAGCGCTGATGGAATCGCGACTCGACTGGATGGAAAAGATGAATATGATCATCGAAAAAATCGAGCGCTGGAATTCATAAGAGAGTTAGCCGTTAGCAAGGGGGCGCGAAGACTAATGCTGATGCAGCGTCGTGAGCCGGCGCTATCAGCGATTGCTCGTTCCGTGTCGCGCCTTCCGGCGCTCCTACAATTCAGGCGATGATCACGATCCGGCGATCTGTCGAAACGCGGCATTTCTCGACGATCACATCTCGGCAGCTTCATGGGGCGCGCTCAAACGCACCATGCTCTTCTCCCTCTCCCCCGCATACGGGGGAGAGGGCTGGGGTGAGGGGCATCGTTCGCGCGAATCTCTCTCGCTCGCGTCTCTTGCGTTCCGCATACTTCCAGCGCGAACCATGGTTCTGAACATCTGCATGAACGGCCTTGAGGCCGCTTCACTCGCCCCTCACCCGAACCCTCTCCCCGCGTGCGGGGCGAGGGGATAGAAGCGCACTCCCGCCACCGCACCGGCATGGCACGAGTTGTTCGGGTGGCGGCCGAAGGCGTACCGTATGGGCGCAGGGGTTTCGCTGACGACAAGGAGTCGCATATGAAAAAGTTACGCAATTTTTTGCTGGTCACCATCGCCGCGTTCGCGCTCGGCGCCGGGTTCTCCGCCAGCGCGTACAACGCAGAATCGTGCTACCTGTGCACGAGGGCGTTTCGAGCCTGCATAGTGGCGACAGGCGACATCGATGAGTGCTATTTCCGGTACGAACAATGCCTTCATCGTAATGGTTGTCCGGGCTGAGCATCGGCCCGAGCCATCGCAAGACGCAAAGACGCCCGGATTTTCCGGGCGTCTTTCTTCATGAGCTTCGCGCGTCGCGGTCCGCCAGCGCGCCGATGCGCCGCAAGCGCCATCAATGCTGAATATGATGGTGCTGCTGGTTCGGGTTCTGCGGCTGTTGCTGTTGCGGGGCCTGTATCTGGCCCAGCGCCTGGGTGTTCTGCTGGACGCGTCGCGAGACGCCTTCCTGCGGCGGCAGCCACACGAATTTGCCCAGTATGGGGTCGCCTTGTTCGGCGAAAATCTTGCCCTGGCCCATGCCATGGCCCCAAGCCACGTTGTCGATGCCGGTCAAGCCGTTCTGCTTGGCCAGGACCATCAGCGATGACGCCATGCGATCGCGCTCGTCTTGATTCTTGAAGTGCTGGCCGTTGGGATCGAGCTGCGCGATCTTGCCGACGACGTCCTGGAACAGCGGGTTGTCGGGATGGCCGTTCTGATTGACCAGCGGCGCCGTCTGCGAGGGTTGGCTCTGGCCGGTGCCCTGCTGCGGCGGCGGGGACGACGGCTGCGCGAAATACTCCTGCATCCGCTGACGTTGATAGTCGCGCATTTCGCCCATGACCTGATGGACCGCCTGCTTCTCGTTCGGTTTGAGGTCGCCGTCTTCGACGATGAATTTCTTGAATTCGCCTGGAATTTCCTTGACCTTCGCATCGCGGAAATGCCCGTCGGGCATCAGTTCCCATTCGTGCGAACTGTTGGCGCTGCGACCGACGAGGCGCAGGTTGCTGGTGTCGTTGTAGGCGTCGAGCGCATCGGCTTTGCTGAAACCGCCGGGATACATCTCGTGCATCTTCTTCAGCACCTGCTCCAGCGGAATGGCGTGGTCGATGTCCAGCGCATCCCGCGTGCAGAGCTGGCCGGTGGCGGCGCAACGGAACAGAGGCACATCCTGCTTGCCCGTGCCGTCGGGGTTGGTCATGTTGGCCGTGCCGACGAAATTTTTTTCCAGTTCCTTGTTGTACCAGACCTCCATCACGCGCTTGTCGAAGCGCAGTTCCGAGCGCGTGTTGTCCTCGGTCCACATTTGACCCTTGGTGGTCTTGGTGCGGTTGGCGAGGTCGTTCTCGGGGTCGTATTCGCGGTATTTGACGGTGTGATCGAAGCTGAGGTGATCTTTCACCCACTTGCCCCATTCCTGCGATTGCGGGCCATGGGTTTTCAGGATGTCGTCCGCGCTGTCGCGCGCTCGGTTGTAGACCGACGGCAACAGGCGCAGATTGTTCACGTCGTTGTAGGCCATCTGCCAGTCGGCCGTGGTGTGGGCGCCCAGCTTCTTGCCGTGATCCTTCCACTGCGTGGCGTGGTCGATATCCAACGCGTCGGCGGTATGCCAGGTGCCCGTCGACTTGCTGTAGAACAGCATGGCTTTCTGGCCGTTCGTATCGTTGACGGTGCCGATGCCCATGTTGTTCGCCGCCCAGTCGTTGCGCATGTACTGGATGGTCGAGTCGTAGAACGCCAGTCCTTCGCGCCCCTTGTGCTGGGTCCAGGCGGTGTTTTTCAGCTTGTCGCTGTGTTCGGTCGGCGCGATGTCTTCCCAGTACGCCAGCGCGACTTTGTTTTTGTTCTGCAATTCGTGGTCTTTCGTGAAACCGCCCATGGCTCTCTCTCCTTAAGACATCGCACGCCGCGGGGCGGATGCGCCCGGCCCGGTCGCGGGCATGCGGATGGGTTGATCGAATGCGTGTTCAAACGCAAAACCGCCCCGACAGCGGACAATGCCGGGGCCGCACGGCGGCGTATGCGCCGCGCGGGGTATTCGGAACGAACGCGAACGGGCCGCAACCCGCCGCTCGGCGTTTTCAACGCTTGAGCTTTTCCCACAGGAACGCATAGGCCAGCGCGCGCATGTGCGCGTCCTGGGCGTTGTCCGCCGCGCCGCCGTGGCCGCCTTCGATGTTTTCGTAATAACGCACATCGGCGCCCATCGCCTGCATCTTCGCCATCATCTTGCGGGCGTGGCCCGGGTGCACGCGGTCGTCCTTGGTGGACGTGGTGAACAACACCGGCGGGTACTTCGTCTCGGGCTTCAGCAGGTGATACGGCGAGAACGTCTTGATGTACGCCCATTCGGCGGGCTTGTCGGGATCGCCGTATTCGGCCATCCACGACGCGCCCGCGAGCAACTTGGTGTAGCGCTTCATGTCCAGCAACGGCACTTGGCACACCACCGCGCCGAACAACTGCGGGTACTGCACGATCATATTGCCCATCAGCAGGCCGCCGTTGCTGCCGCCCTGCGCGCCCAAATGCTGCGGCGAGGTGATCTTCTTCGCGAACAGATCCTCCGCCACTGCGGCGAAGTCTTCGTAGGCTTTATGGCGATTGGCCTTGAGCGCGGCCTGATGCCAACGCGGACCGTATTCGCCGCCGCCGCGGATGTTCGCCAGCACGTAGACGCCGCCTTGCTGCAGCCAGCCCCGGCCGACGGTAGCGCTGTAGGTGGCGGTGTAGGAGACCTCGAACCCGCCGTAGCCCCAGAGCAGCGTCGGGTTGGCGCCGTCCAGCGGCATGTCCTTGCGACGCACGATGAAGTACGGCACGCGAGTGCCGTCCTTGGAGGTGGCGAATTTCTGCTCGGCCACCAGACCCGCGGCCTCGAAGAATGGCGGCATCGTCTTGAGCGCTTCGGCTTTCTTGCCGATCTCCACCATCGACAGCGTGCTGGGCGTGAGGAAATCCGACGCCGTCATCCACAGCGCGTCGCTGTTGTCGTTATCGACCGCCGCGACCGAAACCGTGCCCAGTGCGGGCGCGCCGGGCAAGTTGCTTTGATTCCAACCGTAAGTGCCTTCCATCGGCGTGATGATGCGGACTTTGCTCTTCACGTCGTCCAGCAAGTTCAGTACCAGATGCCGCTTGGTCCAGGTGTAACCGGCCAGCGAAACGGTGTCGTTCGGCACGAACATCGCGTCGAAACCGCGATCACCGGCCAGGAATTTCTCGAAATCGATCACCAGCAGCGAGCCGGCGACATAGCTGTTGCCCTTCACCGTCCACGGCTCGCGCAACTCGACCGTCAACCACGTGTTGTGGACCGATTTGTTCGCGGAGTTCGGCACATCGATCTTGACCAGCTTGCCGTCTTTGCGCAGATACAGTTCGTCGTTGTAGAAGGCAATGGTGCGGTTGACGAAATCGCGCTCGAAACCGGGCGTGAGATCGCGGAACGCCGCGATGTACATGTCGGTCGGTTTACCCTCGTACACGACCTTCGCTTCGGCCAGCGGCGTGCCGCGCTTCCATTCCTTGACGATGCGCGGGTAACCCGACGCGGTGAGCGAACCCGGACCGAAATCGGTGAACACGTACACCGTGTCCTGATCGATCCACTGCAAACCGCCCTTGGCCATGGGCCGATAGAACCCGTCCTCAACGAAGCTCTGCGTTTCCAGATCGAACTCGCGGGTCACGTCGGCGTCGGAACCGCCGGGCGACAGCGAAATCAAGCAGCGGCGGTATTCCGGCTTCAAGCAATCGGCGCCGTGCCACACCCACTGCTTGCCTTCGGGAATGTCTTCCGAGGCGTTCAGCGCGTCGATATCCAGCACGATTTCCCACTGCGGTTCGGCCTTGCGGTATTCCTGCAGCGTGGTGCGACGCCACACGCCACGCGGATGCGTCTTGTCGCGCCAAAAGTTGTAGTACAGGTCGCCGATCTTCTGCACCGCGGGGATGCGCGCATCGGAATCGAGAATCGCCAGCAGGTCGGACTTGAGTTTGGCGAACCCGGGCGCCGCGGCGATCTCGCCCTCGGCCTTGGCGTTCTGCTCGCGTACCCAGGCCAGCGCCTTGTCGTCGGTGACGCCTTCCAACCACAGATGCGGGTCGTCGGCGGGCTTGGTGGCGGGTGCGGAGGCGGCGAGCGAATGGGTCATGGCGGAAGCGGCGGCGAAAGTCGAACCGGGGGTCGCATCCGCGGCGCGGGCGACATCGCACAACAACGAAGACGCGCCGAGGACGAGGCCGACGGCGAGATAGACGTGCGTCAACTGGGGCATGGGCGGTACGAACAAGACAAAGGGGGCATCACGCTAGCACAGCCGACCCGTCGCGCGGACCCAAGCCGTGCCCAAACCGATCCGGCGGGCGACGATCGGCGAACCATGCGTCGATGTTTGGGAGCGGCATCCGCGAAACGATACGGTGCCGCGGGCTTCAGGCCGCGCGGCGCAAGGCCTGAGCGCCGATGCGGCGCACGGACGCGCCGCGGGCCGCGGCGATCGCATGCACGCTGGCGAGCGGCCGCGCCGCCTCGTCGCCCGCGCCTGCGCGCGCCGCTCGAACCCGCAGCGCTCGCGCGGTCGCCCAAGCGCACAGCGGCAATGCCAACAACCAGAACGGCAACCACCCGAACGTCTCGCTCGCCCCGCGCGCGGCGGGGAAGGACAACAACGCGACGACCGCCAATGCGGCGAGGCCGAGCAGCGTTTGTTCGAGCGACGAAGGCGCGGAGGCGGTCGAGGGGGTGGACATGGCGGGGCTCCGGTGTGGATGTCGCAAGTGTCTAGGTGAAGCGTCTCAACCGCTAAGACTCCGAGAGTCCGAGAGTCCGAGACAGACTCATTCGACCCGCTGCCTTTCATGAAGACTCGAAAATTTCCATGTCGAACAAAGTAGTACCGGCAACCATCTTTGGCTAGACTGCGGTCCATGCGATAAGCGAAAGAAAAACTCTATGGCATTTGGGACTCATCGAACAAACAGGCCCGCCCGTCTGCACGGAGGCGAGCTGCTATCGCATTTTGGGACGATGAAGACAAGCACGGTGTTTCTTGTCTTCGCTCTGGCTGCATGCCAGCAGACAGTGCCGACTACTGCGTCCGCACCCTTTTCACAGGAACCCGCTGTACGGACCACTCCAGCGTCTGGAGTTGCGCCAACCCATCAATCCACAATTGTGGAAGAGCTTTCTACCCGCAGCCGAATACCAGTATCAGAACTGCAGCAGTTGCTGGATGACTGTGATCGCACACAGCTCAGCATGAACATCTGCGCCTTTCGAGATTTTGTCGCATCAGACCTCGAACTCGATGCTGCGCTCAAGGTCAAGCGAGAATCCGCGCCACAGCATTGCCATGCCGAGATAGATCGCGCCCAAGCGGCTTGGGAAGCCGAGCGCGATAGAGCATGCGATGAAGAGACGAAAGAAGACGAAGGAGGCTCGATGCGCCCAATGCTCGTCAGTACCTGCAAAACTACAGCCACCAGAGCGCGCATATTTTGGGTGAAAGAGATGAAATCATGCCCCGGAGGGCACTAGCAGGTTGTTGAAGAACAGTCTGCTTGGGCGGCCATGGATAGCCGCCCCGACGGAGCAGGCGTGCAAGCGTTTGATGATTCGCGCTGCGCGCTCACCCTTCGCGGAGCTCAGGGCCAGCTCCGCTGTTCAGCCCGCAAGCGGGCTGTCGTCGGGAGCGAGTTCGCGAATGTGCCGAACTGGCGACTTGACTGTGCCGGCGGGAACCGGCACGAACGGAAAAACCGGTCGCGAAGCGGCGAGCCGCAAGGATGCGGCGAGTCGAATCGCGCGGGATGCGCGTTTTTTCAACAGCCGCTAAAGCGAAACCCCATCGCGTTGGCGTTTGAATAGAAATGAACAAGCCATCAGCTTAAGCAAGGAGCAAACATATGCCAATCGACTATCGAGAGATCACAGAAGAAGAATACCGCCGTCGAGCTAGCGTGATGATCCAAAATTTCGAGGGTTTCCGCCCCGGCGCTTATGATGCGGGCGACCGCATGGCGACGATTGGATTCGGTTATACGTTCAACCGGAACGATAATCTTGCCCAGTGGGATCGCGCCGGGGTTCAATTGTCGCAGCTTGAACGACAGCAGCTTGCAGCCATCGACGCGGCCCCAGGACCGCAAAAGACAGCGTTGGGCTTGGCTTTCTCGGGACAGATCACGAGAAACGAAGCACGCAGCCTTCTCGAAAATGTGAGTCTCGACCGATATGAAGGCCATGCCGATCGCTTGAACCTGCCAGCATCCAATGAGCGCGCAGCCGTCGTCTCGATCACATACAACCGCGGCGACGGGCGCATGCAATCGCACATGCAGGGGTTTAACGATGCGGTCACGGATGGCGACCGTGCGGAAGCGTGGTACCAACTCCGATACAACAGTCGAGGGACGAATCCAGACCCCGCTATCGAACTCGGCATTCGAGGTCGGCGAAACATGGAAGCGCACGCCTTCGGACTTTACGACGACCCGCAAAACGTTACTTCTGACGAGGCGAAGAACGTCTATCGCATGTTTCAACTGCATCGCGAGGATATTGAGAGTAACGAACGCACATGGGGAGTCGATTTCGATGGCAACCGCGCAGACAGACGCCACGATGCGGTCGGACTCGCCAACCGGAATTGGCCCGATTTGACGCGCGAGTATGGCCAAGTGCCGACGATCGCAGAGGCGTTGGAGCCTGCTCGCCAACGATTGCTTGCCGATTTGCGCGCCGAGAATCCAGACTTGGCCGACAGGTTGCGCGAGGCGGATTTTCCGGCGACCGCGATATTTCTCGACACCGGCCGTGATTTGCGCGAGCGCGATGCGGTCGATCGACAATATCCCACGGATACGCCGAACAGACGAACGAACGAGCGCAATGAGGCGCTGAGGACGGTGTCTTACAACAACACGATCACAGACGTCGATGATAACCACGTCAGTACGATCGACTCACGAAAAATGAGAGGCAATGTCGAGGTCGACAGCAACGACCTCCTGATTGGCGCTGGCGGCGACGACACGCTGCGCTCGCATCGCGGCAACGACATTCTGATCGGCGGCGAAGGTCGCGACAGGATGGAAGGCGGTCAAGGGCACGACACGTATGTCGTCGGCAATGGCGACACGATCATGGACAGCGACGGCCAAGGCGAGGTGCGTTGGGGCGGTCGCGTGCTGACGGGCGGTACGCGTATGGACACCGATCCGCCCAATACCTATCGCAGCGAAGACGGGCGCTACACCTATGTTGCGGAGAACGGCAATCTCACCGTGACCGACAACACGGCGACTGACCTCGCCTTGCGCGAGCGCGTCGTCATCGAGCAATTTCAAAGCGGTCAACTCGGCATTCAGTTGTCAGGTCCCAGCGGCGGCCAACTCGATCGCAACCAGCCGAATCAGGACCAAGGGCAACCGGCTCAGCCGCAAGGTGGAGGTGTGTTGCTGCTCGATGATCCTTCGCACCCCAACAATGCAATGTTCTCGACACTGCTCAACGTCGTCCATGATCGCGACAACAAGCTCGGTCGGCCTCACGACCAGACCAGCTTGCAGTTGACGGGCGCATTGACCGAACAGGCACTCGCGCGAGGACTCACGACCATCGGCGCCGCAAAGTTCACCGACGACGGCACGAAAATGGGCATGACCAACACGACGGATATGGAGGCGCCTTGGGCGAAAACTGCGGTGGGTAATGTCGGCGAACTGGTGAATCGCCCGCTAGTGCAGAGCAGCGAAGGCGCAACGAAACTCAATCAGCACATCGAACAGACACTCATGACGCAAACGCAGACGCAATCCCCGCCGACACAGGACGATCCTACGCTTAAGGGCCCCAAGTTAACCTGATGTGACAAAAAATGGCGGAAACCGCTTCGCGGGTTCCGCCCTACTTCTCGTAATTGCTCACCGCCAACTGCAGCATCGCTTTCATTTGTTCGCGCAGCGACGCGGGTTCGACGATCTCGGCGTCGGGGCCGTAGTGCAGGATGTCCATCAGCAGTTCGCGCGGGGCGCTGTAGGGCACTTTGCGTTCGAAGCGGCCGTCGGGCAGGTGACGATCCTGCTGCGCGGAATGCCAGTGTTCGTCGGCCACCCAGCGCGCGATTTTCTGGTTGAACACGATCGTCGCCCAGCCTTTCGGCGCACCGGAGAAAATGCCGTAGCTGCCGGCCAGATGGTCGTTGAGTTCGGTCTCGGGCACGTCGCGGGCGACGGTGTCCTGCATGCGCGGGGCGGCGATGCGATCGACCGAGAAGCTGCGCAGCGCGTCGCGATCGTGATCGAACACGTCGAGATACCAATTGCCTCGGTAATGCGTGATGCGCTGCGGCGACACGACGCGCCGTGTTTTTTCGTCGGTGGAGCGGGCGCGATATTCGAAGCTCAGTTGCTTGCGCTCCAACACCGCCGAGCAGACGATGCGGAACACGGTTTCGTCCATCTGCCGCGTGCGATAGGGCACCACGCGCACGCGCTCCACCGGCCAGCGTTTGCCGGGCGCGTGTTCTTCCAGCAGTTTTTCGATGCGCTGCTGCAGCGGCGCGAGTGCCGAAGACAGCACGCCGCCGCCGGTGCGGCTGAGCAATTGCTGCGCGGCCAACAGCGCGTGCAGTTCTTCGGAATTGAGCCACAGCCCGGGCAGCTCGAAACGTTCGCCTTCTTTCGGGTCGTAGCGGAAGCCGGCCTCGCCGTCGCCGACGATCGGCGCCATCAGCGCATCGCGCAGGAACGCCAGATCGCGGTACGCGGTGGCGCGCGAACATTCCAGTTCGTCCTGCAGGCGTTTGACCGTCACCGGGTAACGGGCGCTTTTGAGGATGCGGTGCAGCGAGAGAATGCGTTCGTAGCGGTCCATATGCTCGATCTGGTCGGAAGGGGAATGGGGCGGGGTCGGCGCGGACGGGCGGCGGCGAGCCGGGAAGCGAAGGGCGGGGTGAGAAGGGCGAGGGATGCGAAGGGCGGAAGGTCGAAGCGGGGCGGGGCCGGCCGAACGCCGGTCCGGGCACCGATTTCGCTTCCGGGCGCCTCTGTTCCCCATCTCGCCGACAAGGTCGACATCGTACCCTGCCGTCGCCTCACCGGATGAGACTGGCGCGTTTCCCCCTCCATTTTCGAGCGACGCAACAACCATGGCCGACGACGGCATCCAGCGCTACTACGGCGAGACCCTGACCCACCAGCGCGACCTGAAAACCGAGGCCTGCTGCAGCCCGGAGGCCATGCCGGCCTATCTGCGGCCGTGGCTGCAGGCCATTCCGCGCGAAGTCACCGACCGTTTCTACGGCTGCGGCTCGCCCCTCCCCGCCGCCGCCACGGGCGCGACCGTCGTCGATCTGGGCTGCGGCACCGGCCGCGACGCCTTCCTGGCCTCGCGCCTGGTCGGCCCGACCGGCCGGGCGATCGGCATCGACATGACCGCACAGCAGTTGGAGGTCGCCCGACGCGCGCTGCCGGAACATCGTGCCGCGAGCGGGCTGGATAACGTCGATTTCCGGCTCGGTTCGATCGAGAATCTGGCCGCCGTCGGTATCGCAGACGCCAGCGTGGACGTGGTGATCTCCAATTGCGTGCTGAATCTGGCCGCCGACAAGGGGCGCGTGCTGACCGAGGCGTTTCGGGCGCTCAAGCCCGGCGGCGAGTTGTACTTCTCGGATGTGTTCGCCGACCGCCGCATTCCCGCCGCGCTGCTGGCCGACCCGATCCTGCGCGGGGAGTGCCTGTCGGGCGCGCTGTATCTCGAAGATTTCCGCCGCTTGCTGCAGGGTTTGGGCTGCGCCGATGCCCGCATCGTCGCGCGCAGTCCGATTCCGCTGCTGGACGACGACGTAGAGGCCAAGATCGGGCACGTCCGCTTCGAGAGCATCACGGTGCGCGCGTTCAAACTCGAGCTGGAAGATCGCTGCGAAGACTACGGGCAAGTCGCGCAGTATCGCGGCACGATCCCGCACTCCCCGCATGCGTTCGCGCTGGACGATCATCATCGTTTCGAAACCGGACGGCCGATGCTGGTCTGCGGCAACACCGCCGATATGCTGACCAAGACCCGCTACGCCCCGCACTTCGCGGTGAGCGAGCGCGGCGCGCATTTCGGCCTGTTCGACTGCGCGACGCCGGTCGCGAACGGCGCCGCGCCCGCGGCCTGCTGCTGACACGCCATGAAGGATCGCTTGTTCGATGCCTGGGCGTCGTTTCGGACGTTGCCACGATGGGTGCAAGCCTGGGTCGGGTTGTGCCTGGTGCCGGTCAACCTCGCGCCGTTCTTCATGCTGCATACCGCGACCGGCCGTGCGGCGGCCTTGGCGATGAGCGTGGTGATCGTCACCAACGTACCGATCCTGTTGTGGGAACGCGGCATGAGCAAGCGGCTATCGTTGCCGCACCTGGTGGCGTGGGTTCCGCTGTGTCTCTGGCTTGGGCTGCGACTGGTGTCCGACGCGCCGATGTCGCAGAGCGAAACCGCGCTGGCATGGACGCTGTTCGTCGTCAACATCGTATCGCTGGCGTTCGACGCGATCGATAGCGCGAAATGGCTTCGCGGCGACCGCGCGATCGCGGGCGCGGCTTCACACGAGAACACGCATTGAACGCTAAAAAAATCTGGCTGTTGGCGCTGTTCGCCGCCGCGATCCTCGGCCTGTATGTCGCGGGTCTCGGCGATTACCTCAGCTTGAGCGGTCTGCAATCGCTGCTGGGCGAGGCGCGCGCGACGGCAGCAGCGCACCCATGGGCGGCGGCGCTTGGGTTCGCGGCGCTGTACGTGCTGGCGACGGCGCTGTCGCTGCCCGGCGCGACATTGTTGACGCTGTTCGCCGGGGCCGTTTTCGGCTTGTGGGTCGGGACATCGATCGTCGCGGTCGCGGCGACGATCGGCTCGACCCTGGCGATGCTCAGCGCGCGTTACCTGGTCCGCGACGGCGTACGCTCGACATTCGGCGAGCGACTGAACACGATCGACGCGGGGATCGCGCGCGAAGGCGGGTTTTATCTGTTCGCGCTGCGCTTGGCGCCGGTGTTCCCCTTTTTCGCCATCAACTTGCTGATGGGGCTGACCGGCATTCGCACCCGAACGTACGCCTGGGTGAGCCTGCTCGGCATGCTGCCCGGCACCTTCGTCTACGTGAACGCTGGTCGCGAACTCGGCAAGCTGGCGTCCTTGGGCGACATTCTGAGTGCGCCGCTCGCGATCGCCTTCACCGCGCTCGCGCTGATGCCGTTGTTCGCGCGCAAATTGCTCGATGCGCTGCGCGCGCGCCGCGTCTATCGCGGCTGGATCAAACCCAAACGCTTCGATCGCAATCTGATCGTGATCGGCGCGGGGGCCGGCGGTCTGGTGACGAGCTATATCGCCGCGACCGTGCGCGCCAAGGTCACGTTGATCGAAAAAGCCGAAATGGGCGGCGACTGTCTCAATCGCGGCTGCGTGCCTTCGAAAGCACTGATTCGCGCCGCGCATGCCGCCGCCGAGGTCGATCGCGCGCCCGAGTTCGGCATTCCCGCGCAGCGCGGCATGCCCGACTTCGGCAGGGTGATGGCGCACGTGCGCGCGTCGATCGCGGCGATCGAACCGAACGATTCGGTGGAGCGCTATACCGCGCTCGGCGTCGACGTGATGCACGGCGAAGCGCGCATCGTCTCGCCGTGGGAAGTCGAAGTGAACGGTCGGCGCTTGAGCGCACGGCATCTGGTGATCGCGACCGGCGCGCGTCCGTTCGTGCCGCCGATCCCGGGTCTCGACAGCGTGCCGTATCGCACGTCGGACACGTTCTGGTCGTTGGAAGAATTGCCGCGGCGCATCGTGGTGCTCGGCGGCGGGCCGATCGGCTGCGAACTCGCGCAGAGTCTGGCGCGCTTCGATTGCGACGTGAGCATCGTCGAAATGGCGCCGCAATTACTGGCGCGCGAAGATGCCGACGCCGCGATGGTGGTGCAGATCGCGCTGGAACGCGACGGCGTGCGCGTCCTGCTCGGGCGCAAGGCGGTCGAGGCCCGGGCCGGCGAGCCGCACACGCTGACGATCGAACACGAGGGCTCACGAACCGATCTGCCGTTCGATCTGCTGCTGGTCGCGGTGGGTCGCACCGCGAACGTGGAGGGCTTCGGTCTGGAGACGCTCGGTATTCCGCTGCGCAAGAACCGCACGATCGAAACCGACGAGTATCTGCGCACGAAATTCCCGAACATTCTCGCGGTCGGCGATGCGACCGGCCCGTTCCAGCTCACCCACGCCAGCGCGCATCAGGCGTGGTATGCGGCGGTGAACGCGCTGTTCGGAAGCCTCAAATCGTTCCGCGCCGATTACCGCGTGCTGCCTGCAGCGACCTACACCGACCCGGAACTCGCGCGCGTGGGCCTGAACGAACGCGAGGCCCAGGCGCAGGGCATCGCGGTCGAGACGGTGATGTATCCGTTCGCCGAGCTGGACCGCGCCATCGCCGAGGGCGCGACCGAAGGCTTCGTCAAAGTCCTGGTGCCGCCGGGCAAGGACACGATCCTCGGCGCGACCATCGTCGGCGCCCGCGCCGGCGACCTGATCGCGATCTTCGCGCTGGCGATGAAACACCGCATCGGACTGGACAAGGTGCTGGGAACCGTGTTCGCCTATCCCACGTTCGCGGAAGCGGCCAAGTTCGCGGCCGGCGTACGGCGCAAGCGCCACGCGCCGGAGCGCACGCTGGCTTGGCTCGAGCGCTATCACGACTGGAATCGCCGATGACCCCTGTTGCCGCTCTCTCCAACGCCGCATTGCGGCGTTCGCCCACCGTGCTGCGATCGACGCTCGCGTTCATCGCAATGCTCGCGGTCGCGCTGCTCGCGGTCGCGCCGCCGACCGCCGAAGCCGCGAAACGCCGGCCCCATGCGGGTGATCGACCGTCGCCGCGACCCTCCGAACCCGCGCCGCCGTCGATCGCACGTCCCACGCCCTTCTCCATCGGCCCGTTGGGGGCCACCGCGCCGGCCGGTTGGTCGGTGCAAGCGCTGCCGAAAGCCGAACACAAAACGCAATACGATCTGGTGGCGACCGATAGCGGCATCGTGCTCCGCGCCCGCGCCGACGGCGCCGCGGCGACGCTGCGGCATAACGTGTTCGTCGATCCCGCGCTCACCCCGATCCTGCACTGGCGTTGGCGCACGCAGCGCATGCTGCAGAGCGCGGACATCGGCCGCAAAGACGTCGACGACGCGGTCGCGCGGGTCTGCGTGCTGTTCGATCGCGATCCGGAAAAACTGACGCTGAAGGAACGCGCATTGCTGAAGGTCGATCGCGCCCGCTACGGCAAGGACATGCCGGCCGCGACGCTTTGCTACGTCTGGGACAATCGCCGTCCGGTCGGCACGGTGCTCGACAGCGCGCGCACGCCGTTCGTGGCGTTGATCGTCGCCAGCAGCGGCGAAGCGGACGCAGGCCAGTGGGTGCGGCATCGGCGCGATATCGCCGAGGATTACCGCCTCGCCTTCCGGACCGATCCACCGCGCATCGCGGCGGTGACGGTGGAGGTGGACACCGACGACACCGGCGAGTCGGCGACGAGTCATTTCGGCGATATTTTCTTCGTCGGGCGCAGCGCGCGGTGAACGCTGCGGTCGCGACGGCAGACGCCACGCACGACGCCATGAAAGACGACGCGGTCGCGACCGCGCCTGTCGTCGATGCCGTCGCCGAAAGCATCGCCGATCCGCAGCCCTCCTTCGCGCTGACGCTGCGGCGCCATGGACTCGATCTGTCGCGCACGCCGCTGGAAATCCTGCAGGTGAATCTGACCGCACGCTGCAATCTGGCGTGTACGCATTGTCATGTCGAATCCGGCCCCAAGCGCGAAGAAGCGCTGGATGCGCGCGGCATCGACCGCCTGATCGAGCTGCTGCCGACCGCGCCGACGCTGCGCACGCTCGACCTGACCGGCGGCGCGCCGGAATTGCATCCCGAGTTCCGCCGCCTCGCCGTGGCCGGCCGCGCGCATGGGCTGAAGGTGATCGATCGCTGCAATCTGACCGTGCTGTTCGAACCGGGACAAGCGGACACCGCCGAATTCCTCGCCGCGCACGGCATCGCGATCGTCGCCTCGCTGCCGTGCTATTCGTCGGCGAACGTCGAAAAGCAGCGCGGAAAAGGCGTGTTCGGACAGAGCATCGAGGCGTTGCGGCGACTCAACGCGCTGGGTTACGGCCGCGCGGGCAGCGGCTTGGAACTCGATCTGGTGTACAACCCCGGCGGCCCGTCGTTGCCGCCGTCGCAAGCCGCGTTGGAGGCCGACTATCGCCTCCGGCTGCAAGCGGATTTCGGCATCGTCTTCGACCGCTTGTTCACCCTGGCGAACATGCCGATCAAGCGCTTCGCGCACGCGCTGGCGCGCGAGGGCCGCGACGCGGAGTACATGCGCTTGCTGATCGATCATTTCAATCCGCGCGCGGCCGAAGCGGTGATGTGCCGCAATTTGATTTCCGTGGGATGGGACGGCGCGCTGTACGACTGCGATTTCAACCAAATGCTGGCGCTGCCCGCGGCGGGGCAACGACGCACGCTGTGGGATATCGAGCGCCTGGACGCGATCGACGCCGACCGCATCGCGTTCCGCGACCATTGCTACGGCTGCACCGCGGGCGCCGGCAGCAGTTGCGGCGGCGCCTTGGCGGGCTGACGGCGAACGATGCGCGGCATCGACGACGACCCGCTGCGGGCGCTCTCGATCGTGCTGCCGGTCGGGCCTGACGATCGCGCTTGGCCGCCGTTGCGCACGATTCTGCGCACGCACGCCAACGCGGCGCAGTCGCACTGGGTCTTCGCCGAAGGCGACCCGCAAGAAGCGCCGGCCGATGCGCTGCATGTACCGCCCGGGCGGGCCGCGCAACAGAATGCGGGCGCCGCAGCGACCCAGCGCCCGTGGCTGTGGTTTCTGCACGCCGATTCGCGCCCGGACGAAGCGACGTTCGCGGCGCTGCGCGAGTTCATCGCCCGCGACGAAGCCGCGCTGGGTTGGTTTCGCCTGCGCTTCGACGACGCTCCGACACCCGCGCTGCGTCGGCGTATGCGCCTCAACGCCGCGGGCGCGAATTGGCGTTCGCGCCGGCTCGGG
>JADZBF010000261.1 GCA_020852215.1 Lysobacter sp.
CGCGACGGCTGGCAGTTCCCGCAGGGCGGGATGAACAGCGACGAGACGCCGCTGGAGGCGATGTATCGCGAATTGCGCGAAGAAACCGGGCTGTTGCCGGAGCACGTCGATGTGCTCGGCACCACACCGGGCTGGTTGCGTTATCGCTTGCCCGCGCGCGCCGTGCGCCGCAACGACCGGATGGTCTGCATCGGCCAGAAACAGGTGTGGTTCCTGCTGCGCTTCGTCGGCGAGGAGAGCGACCTGCGGCTCGACCTGACCGAAAAGCCGGAGTTCGACCACTGGCGCTGGGTCGATTTCTGGTATCCGCTGGAGCATGTGGTCACGTTCAAACGCGGGGTCTACGCCAATGCCTTGCAGCATTTGGCGCCTTTCGCCCGGCAGATCGCCGGGATGCAGGCCATTCCGGCCCAGACGCTCGAGGTCGGGCGTTGGCAGCAACGGCAACGGCGGCGGTTCCGGCAACGTCGCCAGAACGGCGGCGGCCCCGACAGCGCCCCGCCCTCCGGCTGAGAGCCTGTTCAAAATCTGCTGCGCTCGGTGCTTTCGCGCCGTCCGCTGCTCGAAATGCTCATGTACCTGCACGTACGCTGCGCTTTCCGCGCTGCGGGCGGTGCGAAATCCCCATCGCTCGCGACGATTTTGAACAGGCTCTGAGACGCGGCGCACGACGGGCGCGGCTCCGGAAAGCGACGCCGAGCACAAATTGACAATCATTCTCATCCGTGGCTCAATGAGAACCGTTCCCAGAAACGGTCCGTAGGCCATGTACGTCTGCCTCTGCAACGGCGTCACCGAACGCGAAATCCGCCAGACCGCCGCGGCGGGTTGCCGCACCGTCGGCGAGCTGACGATGCGCACCGGCTGCGGCGCCGGTTGCGGCAGTTGCTTGGAGGTCGCGGGCCAGTTGCTCGAAGACATTCACGCCGCGCCGGCCGATATCGCCCACGCCGCCTGAGCGCGCCGACGCCCGCCGTCGTTTCGCGCGCGTTGTTCATTTTCCGACGAACTTCATTGAAGCCTCGCACCGAAACGCGATTCGCATTCGCGTGCCCGGGTGCGTTAACGTAACGCTCTCACTCGCTCGCGATTGCGGATCAGGTCATGAAAGGCGACCCCAACACCATCGAATTCCTCAATAAAGCGCTGTACAACGAATTGATCGCGATCAATCAGTATTTTCTGCACGCGAAAATGCTGAAGAACTGGGGCTTGAAGGAACTCGCCGAACACGAGCATCACGAGTCGATCGACGAAATGAAGCACGCCGACGCATTGTCCGAGCGCATTCTGTTTCTCGATGGATTGCCGAATTTCCAAGCGCTGGGCAGACTGCGCATCGGCGAGAATCCGCGCGAAATTCTCGAATGCGATTTGGCGTTGGAACACGATGCCGTGCCGCTGTTGCGCGAAGCGATCGCCCATTGCGAGAAGGTCGGCGATTACGTCAGCCGGCGCTTGTTCGCCGATATTCTCGAATCCGAAGAGGAACATATCGATTGGATCGAGACCCAGTTGTCGTTGATCGAGCGTCTGGGCGAGCAGAATTATCTGCAGACCAAAATCGAGCGCTGAAACGCGCGGGGCTTCGGCGCCAAACGATGGGCGCGAAACGACAGACGGAAAGCGACAGACGGAAACGTAAACGGCGGCCTTTCGGCCGCCGTTTCGTTTTCGGCTTCTGGGCCGATGCGTCGCGGGCGGGTTACTTCGCGCCGCTGAGCGATTTCAGATCGTTGAGCCGGCCGATGATGCGTTCGGAGGTCTTGGTGTATTCGCCGTCGAGCAACCATTTGGCGGCGTCTTGTTTCCCGGCTTGGTGCAGCGCGACCACGCTCGACGCCTGCTGATGGAACATTTTGTGGATCGAGCGCAGCTCGGAGAACATCGTGTACTGGCCGAGCTGTTTTTGTCCGTCGGAATGGATCCATTTACCCAGATCGCAGCGGTCGTCGTGGCAGATCACTTCCGGCCGCAGGTCTTCGCTGGAATTGCCTTCGAGATAGTTGGTCAGGCGATCTTTCCAGTTGCGGTGCGCGCCGATGGCGACATCGATGTCCAGTGCGGTCAGCGCTTGATCGACGTCTTGACGGGCTTTGTCCTGTTCGGCCTTCGAGCCGAAGCCCTTGAAGAAATCGAAAAATCCCATGAATGCGGTCTCCTGGAGGTAGAAACGATCTCGATGAGATCGAGTAACTGCGAGCAAATAGTGTGCCATGCGTCGCGCTTCGATCGACCTTCGCTGGCGCCTCGGCCCGTTCGGCCTCGGCTCCCGCGCCGAAGCGTCTTCGACGGCGACACGTGTCGATGTACGGCCACGAACGACGCCTCGCGTCAGCGCATGTCCGAGATGGCGGGGGTCATCGTCGCCCGTAACGCCTGTTTGGTGCGGGCGAATTCGTTGGCGATCACCGCCACCGCGACCGCCGGTCGTTCCAGCGAACGGGCGCGCGCGCCGTGCTCGACTTTTTTCGCCGCGTTCGACAGCGCGACGGCGCCGAGGTTGGCGCTGGAGGATTTCAACGAGTGCGCGGCATTGCGAAGCATGTCGTAATCGGGGCCGATCGCCGCCGTTTCCAGCGCGGAGATCAAGCGCGGCGTGTCTTCGAGGAAGACCTCGATCAGGCGATCGACCTCGCCGCCCAGCATGCTGCGCAACTCGTCGAGGATGCCGAGGTCGAGGACCTGCGTGGACGGGTCCTGCGGCGCGGGGGTGGGCGGCGGTGCGGACATCGATGCGGCCGGGGCGATGGGAGGGCTGGCCTGCGTCAGCCGTCCGGTCGGAATCGCGGCGGCAGCGGCTTCGATCGCGGCGCGGTCGGGCCCTTGCGGGCTGCCTTGCAGCGCCATTTGTTGCCAGTGGAACAGACAGCGCTCCAATTCGCCGCGGGTGACCGGCTTGGCGAGGTAATCGTCCATGCCCGCATCGAGGCATTTCTGGCGATCGCCGGCCATCGCGTTCGCGGTCATCGCCACGATCGGCAGGCGACGGCCGGCATCGCTGGCCGCTTCGTGTTCGCGCCAACGCCGGGTCGCGGTGTAGCCGTCCATGACCGGCATTTGGCAGTCCATGAGCACCAAGTCGTAGCGCGAGGCCTGCATGCGCAGCAGCGCCGCTTCGCCGTTGGTGGCGCTATCGCAAGGGGTGCCCAGCACGCTGAGCAAGCGCTGGCCGACCATCAGGTTGACCGGATTGTCTTCGACCAGCAGCACACGGAGCGCGCGCGCGGTTTCGGGGGCCGGGGGTGATGAGGTCGCGGCGGCGGCGAGAGGCGCGGGCACTTCCCCAGCGGCGGGCGGCGGCGATGGCGCCAAGGCGGGCGATTGCGCGACGGCAGCGAGACCGGGCGGCGAGACCTCCGGCACGCTGCTCGACGTCGCGGCCGCGGTGCCGAGCAGCATCGTGCTGGCGGCGTTCTCCACGTGCACCGGAGCGACTCTCGCCTCGGCGCGGTTCGGGTCCGGCAGCGCGACGGGTGGGGCGTCGGCGTCGGAGGTCGGCCCCAGACCCAGCAGCGCGGCGCGCAGGTCGGCGTCGGGCGCGGTACGCGAGATCAGCGTCGCCCCGCCGCTCAGCAATTCCGGCGGCGCCGGTTCGTCGCCCTGCAGGCAGACCAGGCGCACGTTGCCGTAGACGTTCTGCCGTTCGAGATTGCGCTGCAGCGCGACGGCGGTGTTGCGCATGCCGATGAGATCGGCGACGACGGTCGAGTACGTCCAAGCGCCGCCCTGCGCCGCCGCCGAGCGCAGACGCTCCAACGCGTCCTGCGTGCTTTCGACCGAGGTGATGCGCAGGCCCCAGTTGGGCAGCAGCATGTTCAAACGCAGGCGCAAGCGCTGATCGCCGGAAATGACCAGGACGCGCGCATCGGCGGCGTCCGCGGCCTTGGGCGCGGCGATATCGCCTTGCACTTTCAGCAGTGGCGCTTCGAACCAGAACGTCGCGCCTTGGCCGGGCTCCGATTCCACGCCGATCCGCCCGCCCATCAGTTCGATGATGCGCCGCGAAATCGCCAGACCCAGACCGGTGCCGCCGTAGAGCCGCGTGGTCGAGGCGTCGGCTTGGTTGAAGGCTTGGAACAGATGCTGCTGCGCCGATGCGGAGATGCCGATGCCGGTATCGCGCACTTCGAAGCGCAAATGATGCTGCGCACTGCTTTCGCCGATCTTTCGCACCGACACCGAGACGCTGCCGCGCTCGGTGAATTTCACCGCGTTGCTCAGCAGATTGCTCACCACTTGGCGCAAACGCACCGGGTCGCCGCGCACCGGCAGACGCACCGACGGGTCGATGGTCAGGTTCAAGCGCAGACCCTTGCTCTGCGCGGGCCGCTCCATCAACTGCAGTACCGCTTCGAGCGTTTCGCGCAGGTTGAAGTTGGTCGATTCGAGCTGCAGCTTGGACGCTTCGAGCTTGGAGTAATCGAGAATGTCGTCGACGATCCGCAGCATCTGTTGCGACGACAGGAACGCGGTGTGCACCAACTCGGCCTGATCCTGCGGCAGCCGGTTGTGCATCAACAGGTCCAGCATCGGCACGATGCCGTTGAGGGGAGTGCGGATCTCGTGGCTCATGGTGGCCAGGAATTCGCCCTTGGCCATCACCGCCGATTCGGCGTCCTGTTTGGCTTGCCGCAATTGCTGTTCGAGTTGGCTGAGGCGCTCCAGTTCGCGCTGCAACTCGTTGCGTTCGCTTTCGCTGCGGCGCAGCGCATCCGCATGATCCTGCAGCACCCGGTCGCTGTCGCGGGCGCGCACGGCGATCATCACCAACAGCGCGGCCGCCAACGCGGCCAAGCCGATCGCACCGCTGCGCACCAAGGCGTATTCGCCCGCCGGAACGAAAACGATGGCCACAGCGGACAACGCCGCGGCGATCATCGCGAGCCAGGACAGGGTCGACAAAGACGGTTTGGATGGGTTCAAGCGCGATTTCCTGCAAAACGTCAGGGCGGTGGGCGGGCGGCCGGGTGTCTGACGGCCCGATCCGCTCCCGGAGTATGACGGGTCCCCTGCCGCCATTAAGACTAACAGGCCTCAGAACGGAGTGTCTGCTGCCCGTCGGCGGTGCGCGGACGGTCGGCGGGATGCGCCGCCCGACATCGCGACAGGCCTGGACGCGCCACCGCGGGGAGCGGCCGCGATCGGTGACTGGGCGGCAGCGAGAGGCGTTCGCAGCGGCGATGGAAGCCGCGCCTTCGAAACTCTTGCCGTCGAAGCCCGCGCCGTCGTAGCCGACGACTCAAAGCAAAGAATGCTGGAAGTCGAAATCCATCGCCGTCGCGGCGCGTTGCACCAGATCGCCTTGCAAGAAGTCGATGCCGCTCAGCCACAGCGTCGCCGCGGTCTGCGGATTCTCCACGTGTTGCCCGATCACTTGCAGGCCGAGCCGATGCGCGCGCTCGATCACCGTACGCATCTCGCCCTGCACATCGCTTTGCTCGACGTTCGCGCTGTAGTGCGGCGACAGCCGGACGTAGTTGAGCGGCAACTGCGAGAGCAAGGCCTCGGATTCGGGGTTGGACTGATAGTGGCTGAGGCATAAGCGGACGCCGGCGCCGACCATGCGCTGGCAGAACTCGCGCAGCAGCACCGCGTAGACCAGGGCGTCGCCCAAGCGCACGTCGATGACCAACAAACTGCCGTCGATGCCTTTGCTCTGCAGCGCGTCCAGCAGCCATTGCGCGTAGCCGTCCTGGCCCAGACTGCGCGCCGCTTGCGGCACGAACAACCGCGCAGTGCGTCCGCTTTGTACGCGCTCGTTGAGCAGCACGACCGCGCGCATCAGCACGCGGCGATCGATTTCGTGGACCAGCCCCGCGCGTTCGGCCAGCGGCACCACCTCGGCGGCGGTGTGCAGATTGCCTTCGCGATCGCGCAGGCGCATCAGCGTCTGGTACTGCACGTTCTCGCTGCCGACGACCGAGACGATCGGTTGGAACGCCAGCTCGATACGGTTTTCCGCCAGCGCGTCCTGCAGTTGTTTCAGCATCGCCGCCGCTTGCTCGGACACCGCCTCGTCGGGCGGCGCGTAGCCGGCGATCGCGTTCGGTTTGCCGCGCGCGGCGCGTAAAGCTTCTTCCGCCGCCGCCAGCGCCGCGCCCGCATCCGCGAACCCATGCGCCAAATCCACATAGCCCACGCACACGCGCAGGCGTAGAGGTTCGTCGCCCGCGCTGAAGGCATGCCGCGCGAAGCCGTCGCGCAAATCGCGCGCCCATTCGAGCATCCGCTCGGGCGGCAATTCGGGCGAATACACCAAAAAAGTGTTGTCGTTGAGCCGCGTCGCGGAACGCTCGCCGACCAACTGGCTCAACAGCCGTCCCGATTCGGTCAGGATCGCGTCCAGCGCCGCGTAGCCGTAGCGATCGCGCAGGGCGGACGCGCCTTCCACCACCAAAAAGTGGATCGCGCCCTGGCGCTGCTGCGGGAACAATTTGCCGAGCTGCAGCAGCATGAAGGTGCGGGTCAGCAATCCCGTCACGGGATGGCGCCGGACTTCCTGATCGCGCTGGGCCTTGAGCGCGCGCGCGCGTTTGATCCGGTTCTGCACCGCCGCCACCAAATGCTTCGGGCGAACGGGCTTGCTCAAATAATCGTCGCCGCCGCTGACCAGCACTTCCAGATGGCTTTCCGGGTCGGTGTCGCCGGTGAGAAACACCACGGGGAGATTCGCGTTGGCGGCGTCGGCGCGGATCAATGCGGTCAGCTCGGTTCCGCTCAGCCCCGGCATGTGCAGATCCATCAGCACCAAATCCGGTTTGAAACGCTCCAGCGTTCCCATCGTTTCGCTGGCCACGCCGACCGTTTCCGCTTCGATGCCGGCGCCGCGCAGCACGCTTTGCGCGAACATCGCCTGGCTGCGGTCGTCTTCGACGATCAGCACGCGATAGGCGGGTTCGGCGTGCTCGCCGGGCGCGAGCTGCGGCGATGTTTGCGACGTTTCGGTCCCGCTCGACTCGGCGATGGCGTCGGCGGCCGTATCGACGGCGGCATCGCTTTGGGCCGCGACAGGAGCCGGCGCATCCGAACACCAACGCCGCCAATACGCCGGAGGCGGAAATTCCGCGCGCACGGCGATGCCCGCTTGGGTCGGTTGACCCGTACTGAAAGGGCGTTCCTGCGGCACGTAAGCGGACATCGAGATCCCCTGGGCGAACCCGCATTATGCGGGTTTCGCCCCGGCTTGCCAGCGAGTCGCGACCCGTCCGTCGCGCCCGAAGCGCCGGTCAGGAAGCGGGTGCGTTCGGCGGCGTCTCGGGGCTGGAGAGCAAACGCGAGACGCCGCGGAAGACTTTCCGCCACAACCACCAGATCAGCAGAAAAATGCCGACGCCCACCGAGACCAGAATCGCCAACGCGATCCACGGATGCGACCAGACCAAGGCCAAGCCGCCGATCACCGCGGTGTCTTCGACCACCGATGCGGTCCAATTGCTGACCGGTTCCGGCGACGTGTTGAGCAAGGCGCGGCTGCCGGCTTTGAGCGCATGGCTGACCAAGGCGGTACCGGCGCCCGCGGCGAGCATGCCGGCGCCCAGTTCGCCGTCGGGCGACATCGCCGCGGCGGCCAGGAACGCGCCGGCGGGCACGCGCAGCAGGGTTTGCAGCAGGTCGGACACCGAATCCACGCCCGGAATCTTGTCGGTGAAGAACTCGGCCGCCGCCAACACGCCGGAGACGCCCAGCACCCACGGCGAGGTGGTGGCTTCCAGCGCCTGCGGCAGATCCAGCCAGCCGAAATACCCGGCGATGCCGACGCCGAACACGGTCAGATAGGCGCGAATACCGGCCATCCAGGCGAGCAGGATGCCGATGGCGAACACATGAGCTTCGGACATGGGAGGCGACTCCACAGCGGCAGGCCCGCGCCTGCCTTGCCAAGACACCGGAACAACATCCCGGAACGACACGAAACGACACACCCTCGCAGGTTTTTGAAAAACGATCATCCTGACCGTTTTTCAAGTCGCGAGTCCGGCACATGTCCGGACTCGCTCCCGACGAATCAAGCGCTTACGCGCTCGCTTCGTCGTCGCAGCCATCCTTGGCTGCGCGAACAGGCTGTTTTTCAACAGCCTGTTCGCGACCGATCGGGATCAAAAAGACCGGGCGCGGCGCAGGCTCGCGCCTTCGCAGGGCGCACTGTATCCGCTTTGGTCGCTTGACGCAGGCTGAAGAGGGTCGTTATACCGGCTGGATGACCGAACGCTCGGACCCGCCCGTCTCCCAACCCAAGCGCCGCCGCAAGGCCACCCCGCCCGGACACATCGAGGTCGCGCCGGCGTCGGTGGGCCAAGGGGCGCAGGTGGAAGCGGCGATGAGCGCGGCCGGTCCCGCCCAACGGCGCACGTCGCGTAAACGCAGCGCGAAACGAGCGCTCGAAGCCGCCGAAGTCGCCGAAGCCGTCCCCGCATCCGTGTCGCCCGCGTCGGTCGAGGAAACACCGGCTACCGCAGCCAAGGTGGTGGACGATTCCGGGCGCAAGAAGCCGGCGAAGTCCGCTTCGGCCGCCAAACCGAATGCCCGCGCCGCCTCACGCCGCGCAAAGTCGGCTGTCCCCGAGGCGGCTCGTTCGAAGGAGGCGTTGCCGGACAACGTCTCGAAGGGAATGTCGACCGAGACGGTGGCGGCGAATATCGGCGAGACCGGCGCCACGGCGACCGAGGCGCGAACGCTCGAGTCGCCCGACATCGCTATCGCCACCGATACCCACCGCATCAACGCGCATGTGGTCGCCGCGTCGCCTGCGATGAACGACGACACGATGTTGCCGGAGGTCGCGCTCGCTCGGACCGGCGCCGATCAGGAAGAGGCTGCCGACGGCGCCGCCGACCGCGTGGCTGTCGAAGCTGCGCCCGTAGAGGCCGAGCCATTCGAAGCCGCGCCTGTCGACGCTGCGCCCGTCGAAGTCACACTGATCGAAGCCGCATCCATCCAAGCTGCGCCCATCGAAACGACGGCCGCCGACACGACCGCCGACCACACCGAGCCGGCGCATGCCCGCGCGCAGGACGACACCGAGGGCGCGCCTCCTGCGCCGCCATCGACCGATCCATCGGCGCGCGCTCCCGATGAGCCTCCATCCGACCAGCCGCCGCCCGAGGAGCCGCCGCACCATCACGGGTGGGTGTATCTGGCGCTGGGCGTGTTCGCGCTGGCGCTGATGTTCGGCGCCTGGGGCGTGTGGAACGTGTGGTTCGCGGGGGGCGAGGACGATGCCCGCGACGCCGCGAGTCTCGCCAAACGCAACGACAGCCTGCGGCAAGAGGTCGCGACCCTGCGGCGCTCCGATCAAATCAGCCGCGAAGCCAATCGCGACCTGCAGCGCACCCTGGCCGAGCGCGACGAGGAAATTTCCGGCCTGCGCGCGGATGTGGCCTTCTACGAGCGCTTCGTCGGCGCCACCGGCCAACGGCGCGGCCTCAGCGTTCACGACCTGGAGATGCAACTGCAAAGCGAGGGCACGTGGCATTTCGTGGCCACGTTGACCCAGAACCTGAATCGCGGCGCGGTGAACACCGGACGATTGACCGTGTCGGTCGAAGGCACGCGCAACGATCGCCTCGAACGCTTGAGCTGGACGCGCCTGCGCAAGCAGAACAACGCGCCTGGTGCGGCGTACTCGTTCAAGTATTTCCAGCAGGTCGAAGGCGACCTGTTCCTGCCTGCGGACTTCAAACCGGTGCGGGTGACGGTGCGTTTGGTGCCCGCGGGCGCGGCCGCGGTGGAGCAATCCTTCGCCTGGGCCGAGGTTCTGGCTCGCAGCCCGGTGCCTTGATTCGGGCGATCGGTGGCTCTATCGCATCGTCGCCGCGTTCCAGCCGCGTTCCAGCCGCGTTCCAGCCGCGTTCCAGCCGCGCTTGGGCGGCGTTCCAGGCATCGCGCTTGAACTGCCGGGACGCCCGCCCCATCCTGTGCGCATGCGACCGACTCCCGAAACAACGCAAACCGATCCGACCAACGTCGCCGCCGCCGATACCGGCGCCGCGCGGTTGATCGATTTCACCGCCGCCGCCGCCGCCAAAGTGCGCGAATTGATCCGCGAAGAGGGCAACGAGGCGCTGAAACTGCGCGTCTACATCCAGGGCGGCGGTTGTTCCGGGTTCCAATACGGCTTCGAATTCGACGAACAGCAGACCGAAGACGATATCGCCGTGCGCACCGACGACGTGACCCTGTTGATCGACCCGCTGAGTTTGCAATACCTCGTCGGCGCGCCAGTGGATTACACCGAAAGCCTGCACGGCGCGCAGTTCGTGATCCGCAACCCGAACGCGAAGACGACCTGTGGATGCGGCAGCAGTTTCAGCGCGTGATCCGATGACCGGAGGCGATTCCACGGCGCCGCCCCGTTTCGCGTTCGTCGAGGGTGCGCTC
>JADZBF010000262.1 GCA_020852215.1 Lysobacter sp.
TCGGCAGGAAGCCTTGCACCCAGCGCTCGAGACGATCGATCAGCACGAACATTGCCGGCACAAACACCAGCGAAAGCAGTGTTGAGAGCATCAAGCCGCCGATAACGGCCGCGCCCATGCCTTGGCGTAAGGTGCCATCGACGCCCCACCCTGCGGCGGCCGGGATCATGCCGCCTGACATTGCGAATGTGGTCATGATGATCGGACGCGCGCGCTGCATACCCGCTTCCATCAGCGCCGCGTTGCGACTCATACCTGCGTGCATGCGCTCAACGGCGAAGTCGACCAGCAGGATCGAGTTCTTGGTCACGAGCCCCATCAACATCAACAAGCCGATGAACGCGAACAGCGAGAGTGGCTGGTTGGCGATGACAAGGCCGAGGAACGCGCCGCCGAGAGAGAGTGGCAGCGCCATCATGATCGTGACCGGCTGGAAGAAGTCACGGAACAGCAACACCAGCACGATGTAGATGAGGATGATGCCCCACAGCATGGCGCTGCCGAAGCTCGCGGTCATCTCGGCGAAGTCTTCAGTTTGGCCGCCGGCGACGAGGCGCGCACCGGGGCCGCCTTGTGCTTCGGGAAGTGCGGAGACCTCATTCTGTGCTGTCGAAAGTTGCGTGCCGGGGCGCACGTTCGCGCCGACAGTCACAGCGCGCTCACGGTCGCGCCGCTCAATCGCAGCTTCGCCTAGCGAGAATTGGACATCCGCCACGGCGTCGATGCGGACTGGTGGGCCGAACGATGATTGCACAGGCAGGGCGTGCAGCGCGTCGAGATCGGTGCGTTGGTCAGGGCGCAAAGTCACACGGATTGGGATCTGGCGATCAGCAAGATCGAACTTCGGCAAGTTTTGTTCTGCGTCGCCGCTGGTGGCGATGCGGATCGCGGAAGCAAGCGCAGCGGACGTCACACCGAGACGCGCCATGTCGTCCTGACGCGGGCGCACTTGTATTTCTGGACGACGCAATGCCGAGGTCGACCGCACATCGGCCAAGCTATCAAGCCGGCCCATGGCGGCAGCCAAGCGATCCGCAGCGGCATTCACCGCAACCGGATCTTGGCCGACGAACTGAACCGTGATGTCGGACCCAGACGACCCGCCCTGATCCTGCACGAAGGCGGCGCGATAATCTGCGAACTCCGACAGGATCGGCCGCATCTCTTGTTGGATCGCATAGGCGGAGCGATTGCGTTCATTGCGCGGCTTCAGCTGGATGTAAAAATTCGCATCCGGCGCCGCACCATCAGCGCCATTCATCGACGTGAACACGCCGATGACTTCTGGATTCTCCCGAATGCGCGCGCTCATGCGCTGGAGCACGTGGTCGGCGTCAAGCACCGGCGTACCCGGAGGAATTTCGACGCGCGCTTGGATCATGCCGTTGTCGAAGCGAGGGATGACAACTGAGGGCACGGTCGTCGCCAGCACGAGCGAGCCGATGAACACGGCGATACCCATGGCGATCGTCTTCCACGGGTTGTGGATCGACCAGCTGAGGGCGTCATGATACGTCTCAGTGAGAATGCCCGGCTTGGCTTCGGCTTCGTGACCGTGGTTCTTCAAGAAGAACGCGGCCATCATCGGTGTAATCAGCCGCGCGACCACCAGTGAGAAGAACGCGGCGAGCGCAACGGTTAGGCCGAACTCCTTGAAGAAGACGCCCATCCCGCCTTCCATGAAGCTCACGGGCAAGAACACCGCGATGATCGAGCCCGTCGTTGCAACGACGGCCAGACCTATTTCGTCAGCGGCTTCGAGCGCTGCGGCATAGGCGCTTTTGCCCATGCGCATGTGCCTGACGATATTCTCGATCTCAACGATGGCGTCATCGACAAGGACGCCGGTAACGAGCGCCAACGCGATGAGGGTCACCATGTTCAGGGTAAAACCCAGAATTTCGATGCCAGCGAATGTCGGAAAGATTGAAAGCGGTATGGCGGCGGCGGCGATCAAAGTCGCGCGCCAGTCGCGCAGGATGAGAAACACGACCAAGCACGCCAACAATGCGCCCTCGATCAGCGCTTCGATCGAGCTTTCGTGCATGCCGCGGATAAACTCGACGGTCGATGCGATTTTAGTGATGTGGATGTGCGGGTTGGCCGCCTCGATTTCACGGATGCGTTCGTCCATGCGGTCGAAGACCTGAACTTCTGAGGCGCCGCGCGAACGCTGAACCATGAAGCCAACGACCGGCTGGCCGTTGTAGCGTGCGATCGAATTCAGGTCGCTGGCGCTATCGGTGACGGAGCCAAGATCGCTCAATCGCACGGTGCGGCCGTCGCTCGCAGTAATTCGCAGATTGCCGAGTTCTTCCACCGATTGTGCGCCGCCCAGCGTACGAATTGATTGCGCTTGGCCGCTGATTTGCGCTTGTCCGCCAGGAAGGTCCGCGTTGATCGCGCGCAGTTGATTGCTCACCTGGTCGGCGGCGACGCCGTACGCGAGCATGCGGCCGGGATCGAGTTCGACTCGAATTTCACGATCGACGCCACCGAGGCGTGTCACGGCGCTGACGCCGGGAACTTTGAGCAACTCACGTTGCAGGTCGTTGTCGATGAACCAGGAAATGTCCTGCGGCGTCATCCCTTCGCCTTCGAAGGCGAAGTACCCGATCGGCTGACTGGCGGCGTCGATCCGCTGCACGACCGGTTCGGTGATGTCGGCGGGCAAATCGGCGCGAATGCGCTGGATCGCATCGCGCGCGTCATCGACAGCGCGTGAAAGATCGCCGTCGCTTTCCATCTCCACCATCGTTTGTGAAAAGCCGGGCGATATCGTCGAGGTGACGCGCTTCACGCCTTCCACTGACGTTAGCGCTGCTTCGATGCGCTGCGTGATCTGCGTTTCCATTTCTGCCGGCGCTGCGCCTGCTTGCGCGACGACAACGGTGAAACCACCGAAATCGATGTTCGGAAGCTGGTTGATGGGCAGGCGGCCGTAAGCGGTCCAACCCGCGAACAGCAGGGCCAGAATGAGAAGGATAGGCGGGATGGGGTTACGGATCGCACCGGCTGATATGTTCCAAGCCATAGGCGATCAGTGCTCCCGTCCGCGGATGTCCGAGCTGGGCGATTTGGTTTCGCCTGCGGCGGGCTGCGGCGCCGCGGTTGCGGCTGCTGGAGGCGCGAGGACGCGCACTTGTTCGCCGTCTTGGAGGAATGCTGCGCCTGAGCCGACGATGCGTTGCCCGCCGGAGAGCCCCTGCAGGACTTCTATCCAATCGCCGTCACGACGCCCGAGTTGCACATCGATGCGATGCGCACGCGACGTGTCATCGAGCACCAACACATAGGCTTGGCCGCCCTGGTACATGACCGAGCTTTGCGGCACTGCAATCACGTCGCGCGCAGGAAGATTTGCGCTGCCGCGCAGGTACATGCCTGCACGAACGCGACTGCCAGCCGGCAGTGAGAACAGCGCTTCGCCGGTGCGCGTGCGGCTATCAATCGACGCAGGCAGACGACGCAGTGTGCCTTGAACGGTTGAGCCGTCCACGAGCAGGAACGTGGCGCTTTGTCCTTCCGACAACGCTAGCGCATCGGCTTCCGCGACTTGCGCGGCGACTTCGAGCCGATTGTCCGCAGCGATACGGAAGAGCACTTGGCCGGCCGTTGATCCACCGAGCTCCGCCGCGCGGTCGATAACAAGGCCGGATGCCGGCGCGCGAATGTAGCCGCCGCCGAGGCGCGCATTGGTTTCCGCGAGCTGCGCGCGCGCCGCTTCCAAGCGGGCATCGGCCGCTAGTGCAGCGGCGCGACGTTGTTCGATGGCTTCAGCCGAAAGCGCCCCGGAATCGCGGATCGATTCGGCGCGATCGTACTCGCCGCGTGCGCGCACCGCTGCCGACTCCGCTTCAGCGACGCTGGCCTGTGCCGCGCTGGTTTGCGCGTTCGAGAGCGCCGTATCGAGGCGGGCCATGGCTTGACCTTGGCGAACCATGTCGCCCTCATCGACGAGGATCTGCAGAATGCGAACGCCGGTTGCTTGCGCGGTCACTTGGACGTCGCGGACCGGGCGCGCTTCACCGTTCAGCGAAACCTCGGTTTCAAACGTGCGCGTTTCGACCGGTATGACGCTCACGGCCTGACCCGCCGGCGTCACCGGCGCGACAATGTTGTTGTCACCGCCGATGCGGCTGACGAA
>JADZBF010000263.1 GCA_020852215.1 Lysobacter sp.
CGTTGCGCAACTCGCGGATCAGATCGACGAACCCGTTCAGCGCGTTCGCCGCGCGCGGCTGCAGTTGCTTGAGCAACGTCATCGACTCGGCGGCGCGCGCCAGCGGCATGTGCGCCTGTTGCGCCAGTTCGCCGAGTTTCGCCAGCGTGGTGACGCCGACCTCGCGCTTGGGCGATTGCACCGCACGCAGAAACGCCGCGTCGTCCTCGGGGTTGGCGATCAACCGCAGCCACGCCAACGCGTCCTTGACTTCGCCGCGGTCCAAAAACGCGGTACCGCCGCTGAGATGGTAGGGAATACGAAGCAATTGCAGCGCTTTTTCCAGCGGCCGCGATTGATGATTGCCGCGGAACAGAATGCAGAACTCGTGCCACGGCGCTTGCCGCGACGCGTTGATGAATTGGATTTCGCTGGCGATGCGCTCGGCTTCGTGATCGTCGTCGCGGCATTCGAGGATGCGGATGCGCTCGCCGTCGGCTTGATCGCTCCACAGTTTCTTCGGGTGCTCGTGCGGGTTGTGCGCGATCAACGCATTGGCCGCGCGCAGCACGCGGTTGCTGCAGCGATAGTTCTGTTCGAGCTTGACGATGCGCAGCGCCGGATAGTCCTTGCCCAATTGCGACAGGTTTTCCGGGTTCGCGCCGCGCCAGGCGTAGATGCTCTGGTCGTCGTCGCCCACGCAGGTGAAATCGCCGCGATCGCTGGCCAGACCTTTCAGGAACCGATACTGCGCATCGTTCGTGTCCTGGCACTCGTCCACCAGCAAATAGCCGATGCGTTCGCGCCAGCCCAGTCGGCATTCCGCGTCGCTTTCCAGCAGCGTTACCGGCAGGCGGATCAGATCGTCGAAATCCACCGCGTTGAACGTCGCCAAACGCTTTTGATATTTGGCATAGAGAACGGCCGCTTCGCGTTCGCGCGGCGCGATCGCGGCTTCGGCCGCTTGTTCAGGCGAAAGTCCCGCGTTTTTCGCGCGCGAAATCAAGCCTTGCATCGCCTGCACCGCATCGGGTTTGGCGCCGGGCATCAAATCCTTCAATTGCGCCAGCGAGTCGTCGCTGTCGAACACCGAAAACCCGCGCTTGAGCCCCAACTTCGCGTGTTCGATCTGCAACAAACGCAGTCCCAGCGCATGGAAGGTACAGATCGTCAAGCCTTCGGCGGCGTCGCCCTTGATGCGACGCGCGACGCGCTCGCGCATTTCCTTCGCGGCCTTGTTGGTGAAGGTGATGGCGGCGATGCGCTTGGCCGGATAGCGCCGCGATTGGATCAACTGCGCGATCTTTTCCACGATCACGCGGGTTTTGCCGCTGCCCGCGCCGGCCAGGACCAGCAGCGGGCCGTCGGCGTGCAGCACCGCTTCGCGTTGGGGTGGATTGAGGCCGTGCATGAAAAAAGAGGGAATGACCAAAGTCCTGTAGGCCATCAGTTTACCCGTCTTGGCGCGTCCGATCCGCTAACGTACGCATCCATCGCACGTACCGACTCCGGCAAGGATTCCGCAACATCATGATTCGCGCAGATCGCCCCGCTTCCCGTTTCGCCTCCGCCCTCCTGGCTCTGGCGCTCGCCGCGCCGCTGCAGGCGCTGTGCGCCGAGCGCGCCGCGAGCGCGCCGGTCGAGGACCCGATGCTGGTCACCGCCGGCTTTCTCGATCATCACCAGGACATCAAGTACCGATTGATGGGATTGGAGGCGTACAAGAAACGCGATTTCGAGAACGCGCTGCGCTTCTTCCGTCGCGCCGGGTTCTACGCCGACAAACCCGCGCAGGGCATGGTGGCGGAGATGTATTGGAACGGCGATGGCGTCGCGCGCGACCCGGCGCTGGCGTACGCGTGGATGGATTTGGCCGCCGAGCGCGGCTATCGCGGCTTCCTGCTGCTGCGCGAAAAGTACTGGACCGCGTTGAGCGCCGCCGAGCGCGAACGCGCCCTCGCCGAAGGCCAAGCGCTGTACGCGCTGTTCGGCGACGCCGCGGCGAAACCGCGCTACGAACACAAACTGCGCGTCGGTCGCCGTGAGATGACCGGCAGCCGCACGGGTTTCAATCGCGGCGTGCGCATCGAAATTCCCGGCCCGGCCGGCGAACAGGCGATCGAAGGCAGCAAGTATTACGACGAGCGCTACTGGGACGCCAAAAAGTATTGGGCCTGGCAAGACCGGCATTGGATGAAACCGAAGATCGGCAAAGTGCGGATCGGCGAACTGGAAACCACATCGATCGAATCCACCGATTCGCGCATCCCGAAAACCGCGCCGCAGGTGGATGCGCAAGAACCCACGGTGCCGCCGCCGCCGCGATGACGCCGCGCGCGCATCGCCGATGCGTCGACCCACGGCGCATCGCGCACTCAGCAGCACGCAACACGCACGAAGTCGCACGCAACGCTTTCCCCCTCGTTCCTTCTCTCTCGGAGAACCCCATGAATACCCGCATGTCCGCTCTCGTCCTCGCGATCGTTTGCGCGCTGGCCGCGCCCGCGCAGGCGTCGGACGCGATGCCCGACGCGCTGTCGATCGAAGACGCCGAACAGGCGAAAGCCGGCGTCGATACCGACGCCAAGGCGATGGACGAATACGACCAGTTGGCGAAAATGGCGGCCAACCATCCCAACGAGCTGCACCGCATCTTCGCCGCGAAGGCCGCGGCGAACGGCGATTGGAACGACGCCGCCAAACACTTCCGCAAAGCCGCGCGCTATGCCGATAAATACTCGCAGCATCGTCTGAGCATGTTGTATTGGCACGGCATCGGCGTCGGCAAGGATGCGGTCGAAGCTTACGTCTGGGCCGACATCGCCGCCGAGCGCGGCTATCCGCAATTCCTCGCCATCCGCGAAAAAATGTGGGCCGCGTTGACGCCCGAACAGCAGGCCGCGGTGCCCGCGCGCGGCGACGCGCTGTACAGGGAATTCGGCGACCCGGCCGCCAAGCCGCGTTTCGCCGCCGCGCTGGCGAAAGGCAAAAACAAAGTCACCGGTTCGCGCACCGGCTTCGCGAACCATCTGGCCATCGTCACTCGCGGCACCGGCATCAGCCTGTTCGGCGACGGCGGCGGCGTGAACCTGGAACGCATGTACGAAGCGTCGCGCACCAATCCCAAGAAATACTGGGAGTTCGAGGATTACGCCTGGAAGAATGTGACCGTCACCGTCGGCGATTTCCAATCGACCTCGAAACAGCCGGCCGCGCCCGCGAAGACCGAAGAACCCGCGAAGACGCCCTGACCCGTCGCCGGTCGTCGCGACCGGCGTACGCAAGCCGCCCCGCAACCCTTTTCGGTGGACACGCATCTTCTCTCGCAGAGGGCAGGCACGAACGGCGCCATCCCGGCGTCGTTCGTGGCCCCCGACGGGAGAAGCGGGATGATCGAAAAGAAGACGGGCCTTCGGGCGAGTGCGTTTCGTGTCGTCGTATCGCTGTCGATGTTGTGGGTAACGACAGGCGGCGCATGGGCGTATCCGCAGGACGCCGCGCGTCCGGCGGCATGGGCCGAACAGGGCTCGACCTCGGTCGATGCGAGCGCCGTCGGCGCCGCCACCGACCGTCTGCTGTTGCAGGACTATGACGTACTGAAACTCGCCGCGACGCATCTGCCCAATGAGCGCTACCGGATCGAGGGCGCTTGGCTGGCCGCGAACGCACGTTGGACCGAAGCGGCCAGACAATTTCGAACGGCTGCGCGCTACGCCGAC
>JADZBF010000264.1 GCA_020852215.1 Lysobacter sp.
AAACACGCGAATTGGCAGAAGAGCCCGATCACGAACTGCTGGAACTGACGCATATCTACGTGAAGCGCGGCCTGACCCGCGAATTGGCGGCGCAGGTCGCGGCGCAGCTCACCGCGCACGACGCCTTGGGCGCGCATATGCGCGACGAGTTGGGCATCACCGAGGCCCTGCGCGCGCGTCCGCTGCAGGCGGCGCTGGCCTCCGCCGCCGCGTTCGCCGTCGGCGCGATGTTGCCGATCGGCGCGGTGGTGTTCGCGCCCGCGACGCGGATCGAAGCGGTCGTCTTCGCCGTCACGCTCTGCGCGTTGCTCGGCTCTGGCGCGCTCGCCGCGCGGGTCGGTGGCGCATCGGTCGTGCGCGGCGCGTTGCGCGTCGGATTTTGGGGCGCGATGGCGATGGGCGCGGCGGCGCTGATCGGCCGCTTGTTCCACGTCCAACTCGGATGAAATGATCAACCCGGATGAAACGATTGGGATGAGACAGTTCGAATGAAACGCTTCGGATGAAACGATTCGCCGCGCGCCTGCTGGAAGCGACGCTCACGCTGTGGCTGCTGGCCACGCTGTGCTTCGTCTTGCTGCGCGCCGCGCCGGGTGGGCCGTTCGACACCGAAAAATCCGCGCCGCCGGAAGTGCGCGCAGCGCTGGAAGCGCGCTATCGGCTGGACCGAACCCCGATCGCGCAATACGGCGCGTGGTTGGGCGATGTGGCGCGCGGCGATCTCGGCCCCTCGTTCCAATATCCCGATTACACCGTGAACGATTTGATCGCGCGCGCGCTGCCGGTGTCGGCGCTCAACGGCGGCATCGCCTTGTTGTTGGCGGTGTCGTTCGGCGTGCCGCTGGGCGTGTGGGCGGCGTTGCGCGCCGGCTCGTGGTGGGATCGCATGCTGATGCTGTTCGCGGGTTTGGGATTGGCGGTACCGAAGTTCGTGGTCGCGCCGCTGTTGGTGCTGTTGTTCGCCGTGACCTTGCATTGGCTGCCGGCGGGCGGTTGGGGCGATTCTCTATTCGACAGCCCGCGCAATATCGTGCTGCCGGCGATCGCGCTGGCGCTGCCGAATCTGGCTTATTGCGCGCGGCTCACGCGCGCATCGATGCTGGAAACCTTGAACGCCGAATATCTCGCCGCTGCGCGTGCGCGCGGGCTATCCGAGACGCGGCTGCTGTTCGCGCATGCGCTGAAACCGGCGTCGATGCCGGTCGTGGCGTGGCTGTCGCCGGCCTTGATCAACATCGTCACCGGCTCGGCGGTGGTCGAACAGGTGTTCGGCATTCCCGGCATGGGCCGCTATTTCGTGCAGGGCGCGTTGAACCGCGATTACACCTTGGTGCTGGGCGTGGTGTTGGTGGTGGGCGCATTGATCGTCGCCATCAACACTCTGGTCGATGCTTTGCGCGCCTGGATGGATCCGCGGCTGCGCGACGCGGCGGCGTGACGCTTTCCGCCGCGCGATGCGCCTTCGTGCGTTGCGTCGTACGGCGTGTCGAACGGCGTGTCGAACGGCGTTTTTAGGGGAGCGCCCCTGGAGCGGCGCGCGCTTGCATCGCCAGCCGCCGGAGCGTAGAACGAGCCGTCGGCCCGAACCGGCCGTCGCCCGATGCGCTTTCCACCATCCCCCGAGGAACGCAGACATGAAATCGAACCCGCTCTACGTCGCATTACTTACGCTTTTCGTATTCGTCTCCGGGCTGGCGTACGCCCCACCCGCGAACGCAGGCTCTCATATCTTCGTGCTCGCATCCGTGCCGGCCAATGTGCTGTATTCGGCGAGCACCTGCCAACAAGCCAATCCCCCGATCGGCGGCGTGCCGCAATGGCCGACCATCTATTACGCCGCGCACCGCAAGAGCACGCGCGCCCGCGGTTTGCTGGCGATCCAGTACGTCGCCTGGAACGGGCAGTGGATCGAAGTCTCGCGCTACGAAACCCGCACTTGGAACAACGGTGTCGCGATTTACGGTTTCCCCGGCAACGGCACGATGATTCGGATGTACGCGATCGTCGCGGTCCCGAAAGTCGGCGATGTGGCGTACCCGATCACCAACCAATCGTTCACCATCCCGTATTCGTGCGGTTGAGTTTGCCGCGGGGCAGAATCGCCGCGATATCGCCGCACGTCGGAGCGAAGCGATGATTTCGATCTACCAAGCGGCGAATCTGGCGGATGCGTATTTGATTCGGCATCTGTTGGAAGAGGAACGCATCGACGCCTACATCGCCGGCGAATATTTGCGCGGCGCGATCGGCGAAATTCCGGCGAACACGCCGATCGAGGTGCGCGTCGCGGCGGAGGACGCGACGCGCGCGCGGCGCATCGTCGAGGAGTGGGAGCGAAGCCCGATCGACACCTCGGCGTTCGAAGACGAAGCGGATGTCGCGGTCGCGGGTCCGACCGAGACGATGCGCGACCCGGCGCAGCGGCCGCAATTCCGCGTGTTCGCGGCGATGGCTTGGCTCATCGGCGGGGCCGCGCTCGGCGCGGGCGCGATGTGGGCCGCGCAGAACGGCCCGCGCAGCGACTCCGGCGTCGACTACAACGACGATGGCGTGATCGACGAACGCTGGATGTATGCGGGCGATCGTCCCGAACGCGTCGAGATCGACCGCAACCGCGACGGCAAGCCCGATTTCATCCTCGATTACGACGATCGAGCGCTGCCGTCGCGCGACGAAGTCGACCGCGATTTCAATGGCACGATGGAAGAGAGCACAGCATACCGGTACGGGCAACCGATGCGAACGGAACTCGACCGCGATCGCGACGGTCGCATCGAATATCGCGCGGAATACATCCACGGCACGATCTTCCGCGAAGAATGGCTGAACCCGAACGGCGATACGATCAAACGCGTGGAATACGACCGCGGCGACCCGAGCGAAGGCGCGATCGACAGCGACGGCGACGGCCGTTTGGACACCGCGCGGGTCTACGACGCGAACGGCGAGATCGTGCGCACCGCGCCGCTGGATGCGCGGTGAGGCATCGCTAGAACCTATCGCAAAATCAGCGGAGAAACGGATTGATTTATTGGCGTCATTCCGGCGAAAGCCCACTGCTGTCCGGAATAATTTCAAGCAAACAGCACCCCCTGCCGTTCGGCGAATATTCGTATTCGCTCGCGGCTGCGTTGGTAGTGACTTGCTTCTCTCGTTTCGCGCTGGAACA
>JADZBF010000265.1 GCA_020852215.1 Lysobacter sp.
GCTCGAAGATCAACTGGTCGATCTTCGGGTACTGCTGCGCGTATTTCGCCAAGCCCACCTGCATGCGCGATTGCAGCAGGGTGCGAAAGGTTTGCGACATCACCGCCGGCAAACCGCCCTGCCAGATGCGGTGCGGTTCGGGATCGCCGCTGGCGAAGCCGCTGTCGCTGTCCTGCTTGGTCGAGTCGAACGGCACCAGCGGGTTGATGCCGATCAGCAGGTCGATGCCGCGTTCGAGCAGGACCGAGGCGTGCATGGTGCGCCGCAGGGCGCCGTCGACGTAATGCCGGCCGCGGACTTCCACCGGCGGATACAGGCCGGGCAGGGCGGAACTGGCCTGGACAGCGCGGGAAATCGGAATGTCCTCCCAGCCCGGGCCGCCGAAGCGCACGGCCTCGCCGCTGTCCAGATCGACGGCGACCACATACAGCTCGCGGTCCAACGAGCGGAAATCGTTGCTGCGGCCGCGACGGGTGAAGATATCGCGCAGGAAGCGCTCGACTTCGACGTTGTCGAACAATCCCGCCGGCACCAAACCGCCGAAGCGCATGATCAGGTCGGACAGCCGGGATTCCCGCTGAGTCAGCAGGCTGCCCCACCATTCCAAGGTCAGTCGCGGCAGCGCCGAAGCGCGGCGCACATATTCCAAGACCGCCGGGCGCAGAAAGGTTTCCGGGCGGAAACGCACGTCGTCGCCGTCGCCGGTGATGAAGATGCGGCACATCTCCGCGGTGGTCATGCGATTGACGAGGCCGGCGGCGAGGAACGCGCCGCTGCTGACGCCCACGTAGCAGTCCATTCGCGTCAGATCGATGCCGTCGAGGGCTTCGTCGAGCGCGCGCAGGGCGCCCAGTTCGTACATCGCGCCGATCGGCCCGCCGCCGGCGATCGCCAAGCCGATGCGACCGGTGGCGGCGCGAGGACGTTTGCGGGAGGCGGTTTTGGCGTGCGAAGCGCGCGGAGCGGCGTGGAGAGAGAGCATGCGAACGGTGCGAGCGGAATCGGTCGAGTGTAGCCGAAACCCCGGCGCGGGGACTCGCGCCAGCGCAAGTCGCCGGCTCGACCGCGGTTCGATGCGACTCAAACGATTGATTCGCCGAGGCTTCATCGCGTTTCGTGATCGCTTCGCCGTCTTCGTGCGTGCGTGCGCCGGAGGTCGTTGCGACGATGCCGCTGGGGTCGCGTCGCGCGCCTCGCCCGCATTGTTGTCTGCGCGGGCTTGTCGTTCCGAGGCAAGCGGCCGATGATCGCCGCGATGAAGATCGTCACTCCCAATCCGCTGCAGGGCCGTCGTCGCTTGAGCAAACGCGAACTCGGCGCGCATTTGACGCGCCGGCTGGCGTGGCACAACGAGGTACACGACCCCGATCTGGAACCGCGCAACGGCCTGCGCTGGCTGGCCGAAGTGCGACGCTGGCAGGCGGCGCGTCTGGCGGCGAGCTTCGAAGGGTTCATGCAAGACCCCAAGCGTCGCCCGGCCGCGGAGTTCTTTCTCACCGATCTCTACGGCGACCGCGATTTCAGCCGTCGCGACGCGGATATCGCGCGGGTGGCGCCGATGATGCTGCGCCTGATGCCGCAGACGCTGGTGGAAACGCTGGTGGATGCGATCGAACTGGGCGCGCTCAGTCACGCCTTCGATCTGCGCATGGCCGAAGCGCTGCATCGCATCGCCCCGCAGCGCAAAACACTGGACGATGCGCTGTATGCCCGTGCTTATCGCGAAGTTGGTCTGCAGCGGCTGCGCGCGCATCAGATCGATTTGATCATGGTCGCCGGTTACGGCCTGGGCCACGCCCTGCGCACGCGCGGGGTGTCGACGCTGCTGGCGATGCTGCGCGGCCCGGCGCGCGCGGCCGGGTTCGGCGAATTGCAGACCTTTCTCGAACGCGGCTTCGGCGCTTACGCCGAGTTGGACGACGTCGCCGATTTCATCGCCGATATCGAGCGCAGCGAACGCGAAGTCGCGCGGCGGCTGTTCGCGAACCATCCCGAACCGTTCGCGCCGCTGCCCGATGCGCATCCGCCCAAGGCCAAGGGCGGCAAGGCCATTCGCGACCGATAGCCTCGGCCGCAGAGGTTTGTAGTAGCGGCTGTGGGAGCGGCGTAAGCCGCGAACCTGCAGTGAAACCTAGGGTTGCGTCGCGGCTTACGCCGCTCCCACAACCCACAAACCGCCGCAAAGCCGCGCAACCGGCGCCGATCAGCTGAAGCGTTCTTCCAGCACGCGGCGGATTTCCTGCTCGATCGAGTCTTTGAACATCGAGACCAGGAAGCCCAGCTTCGCGGTGACGTGCAACTCCTTGGGCGACAGGGCGATCTTGCCGTCCACCCCGGAACGATTGAACAGCAGCGTATCGCCGTCCCATTCGTGCTCGATCTCGAAGCGTTCGGCGAGCTTCTCCGCCATTTCTTCGACCGCTTTGCGCGCTTTGGCGTGCGGCAACGAATGCGAGTGACGGATATCGATACCGGACATGCGGGCTCCTGACGGACGTGACGATGCGTGGGCGTATTCTGCGCATCTGGCGTGGCCAATCAAGCGGCGCGTCGGGCCGCAGCCCACGCGGCGGGGTCGGTCGCAGCGCGCGGCCATGCTAGATTTGCGCCGCATGGATCGTCTGAAACTGCGCTTCCCGGAGCACCATCATCCCGAAATGCCGCTCACCGAGGGCGTGCATGCCTTTGGGCGCATCGGCGACACCGTCGGCGCGGTCGCCGACGACGACGCGCCGCTGATTCGCTTGTTCGTGGACCGGCGCGGGGTTTGGATGACCGTGGCCGAGGGTGCGCGCGGCGTTCACGTCAATGGCCGGCCGGTGCGACGCATGGCGATGCTGCGGATGGGCGACTCGGTCTATCTGGACGGTGTGGAGATGGTGCTGATGCCGGAGCGCCGCACCGAACCGCTGCCCGAGACGCTGCGCCATGTGCCCGGCGAATTCCGCGGCGACCCACGCGTCGTGGTGCGCGGCGTGGGCGGTCAACATCACGGCCGTAGTTTCACGCTGTCGGCGCCGCGTTTGGTCGGCCGCAGCGAGGATGCCGATATCCGCATCGACGACCCGACATTCGCCGAGCGCCATGCGCGGATCGAGATGATCGGGGATCGCATCGTGTTGCGCGATTTGGGCGCGGGCGAGGCCAGCGTGGTCAACGGCGAGCCGATGCGCGACGCGGTGCTGGCCCCGGGCGATCAGATCGTCTTCGACACCCACCATCGTTTCGTGATCGAAGCGCCGGCGGCGACCACCGCGCAATTGGCGCGCACGGCGGGCGCCAAGGACGATGGCTCCGCACCGGAGCGGGTCGGCGGGTCGGGGCGTCGCCAGCGGCATCTGCCCTGGTTGTTGCTGGCGGCGGCCGCGATCGCCGCGGTCTTGGCCGCGTTATTGGCCTGGGGCGGTCGCTGAGGCGGCTGCTGAGGTCGCGGCGAGCGCTCTCGCCTTCTTCCGGCGTTCCCAGGCTTTCGCCACGCGCCAGCCCAACAGTACCGCCAACACGGCGGCGTAAAGCGCCGGTTCGCGGATGTCCGATTTCACCAGCCACCAGAAATGCAGCACCGCCAGCACCGCGATGGCGTACACCGCCTTGTGCAACAGCCCCCAGCGCCGACCGAGGCGCCGCATCCAGCCCTGGGTCGAGGTGATCGCCAGCGGTACCAGCAGCAGCCACGCGATGAAACCGACCGTGATGTAAGGCCGCTTGGCGATCTCTTCGAAAATCTGCAGCCAAAAGCCGCGCAGATCCAGCGCCAAATAGGCCGCGAAGTGCAGGCTGGCGTAGGCGAAGGCGTACAGCCCCAGCATCCGCCGGAACCGGATCAACATCGCTTGCCCAGTCAGTTGGCGCAGCGGAGTGATGGCCAGGGTCACCAGCAACAATCGCAGCGCCCACAGCCCCAGGCGATGCTCGATTTCGGCCACGGGGTCGGCGCCCAGCGCGTCGCCGCCGGTCTTCGCGACCGTCCATGCCTGCCACGACAACAGCGCCAGCGGCGCCAGCGCGAGGGTATGTACGAGCGCTTTCGGCCAGAACAAACTACTTGAAGTTTTTTTCATAACGTATTGTATTAATTGATTCTAATGCGATCGCTGCGCGCAGCCCCGCCGTCATCGAGGCGAATATCGGGGCCCGGCGTCGGAACACGTCGGGGCGCGTTTCGACGCCACCCTTCGCCGAGACCGCGACTTCGAGGGCTCAAAACCACTGACGCAAATCCATCCCGGTGTAGAGGTCCGCGACTTGGTCCGCGTAGCCGTTGAACAGCCGGGTCGGGATGCGCTCGGCGAACAATTTGCTGGCGCTGCCGGCGATGCGGCGTTCGCTGGCCTGGCTCCAGCGCGGGTGGTCCACATCCGGATTGACGTTGCTGAAGAAGCCGTACTCCTGCGGTTGCAACTGGTTCCAGGCGGTGGCGGGCAACGCTTCGACGAAGCGGATTTCGACGATCGATTTGATGCCCTTGAAACCGTATTTCCACGGCACGACCAGCCGCAACGGCGCGCCGTTCTGCTGCGGCAGGGTTTTGCCGTACAGGCCGGTGGCCAGCAGCGTGAGCGGGTGCATGGCCTCGTCGATTCGCAGGCCTTCGCGGTACGGCCAGTCGATCGAGTCGTAGCGGACGCCGGGCATTTGCTCCGGGTCGGCGAGGCTGGTGAAGGCCACGTATTTGGCTTTCGACGTCGGCTCGAAACGCTTCAATACCTCGCCCAGCGGCACGCCGAGCCACGGAATCACCATCGACCAACCTTCCACGCAGCGCATGCGGTAGATGCGCTCCTCCACGGTCAGGCCTTTGAGCAAGGCGTCGAGATCGAGCGTGCCGGGTTTGGCGCACTCGCCGGAGACCGCCACCGACCACGGCCGCGTGCGCAGCGTCTTCGCAGCGTTCGCGGGGTCGGCCTTGCCGGTGCCGAATTCGTAGAAGTTGTTGTAGGTGGTGGCGTCCTCGTAGCGGGTGGGCTCTTCGTCGGTGGCGAAACCCCGCGCGACCAGGGCCGGGTCCAGTTTGGCGCGCGCGGCGGGAGGCGGCGGCGCGGCGGTGTCGCAGCCCGCCAGCGCGAAGGCCGGTGCCGATGCGAGCGCCCCCAGCAGACGGCGGCGTTCGCCGCGAAAGGCGCGATAAGCCGATTCGTCGGCGATTTCGGCGGCGGGAATGCGCAGAGCGGCGCGAAGACGCGGGTCGAGGGGCATGGGCGGTCCGTTCGGAGCGGTGGAGGCGGGATCAGGAAGTAAGGGCGAGCAGCGAAGTCGGTGTGCGAGGTCCGGCGACGAGCATAAGACGGGGCGAGCGGGCATTCGGTTGCGTCTACGACGAAATATTTTTGCCGGCGGCGGCATTGGCCGTGTCCATTCGATGCTGCGCTGCGGCATACTCGACGGCCCCCTATTACGCCATGGAACCTACGATGTCGCGCGCGTTCAACTTCAGTGCCGGTCCCGCCACTTTGCCCGAAAGCGTGCTGCGTCAGGCGCAGGCCGAGATGCTGGAATGGCGCGATTCAGGCGCCTCCATCGTCGAACACAGCCATCGCGGCGCCGAATTCATCGCCGTCGCCGCCGAAGCCGAGGCCGATCTGCGCACGCTGATGGCGATCCCCGACGACTACGCGGTGCTGTTCCTCGGCGGCGGCGCGACCACGCAACAGGCGTTGATCCCGCTGAATTTCGCCGCCGCCGGCCAAACCGTCGATTACGTGGTCACCGGGCATTGGAGCAAGACCGCGATCAAGCAGGCCAAGCCCTATGTCGCGGTCAACACCGCCGCCAGCGGCGAAGCCGGCGGCTTCCGCGATATCCCCGCGCGCGACACCTGGCAGTTGTCGAAGGACGCCGCCTACGTCCACATCACCGCGAACGAAACCATCCACGGCGTCGAGTACCGGGACGTTCCCGATGTCGGCGACGTGCCGTTGGTGGCCGATTTCAGCTCCAGCATCGCCTCCGAGCCGGTCGACGTCAGCAAGTACGCCGTGATCTACGCCGGTGCGCAGAAAAACCTCGGCCCGGTCGGTGTCACGGTCGTCATCGTCCGCCGCGATCTGCTCGAACGCGCCGGCCAGAACCGCGCCGATATTTTCGACTATCGCTCGCATTTGAAGGGCGAGTCGATGCTCAACACGCCGCCGACCTGGAACTGGTACATGCTCGGCCTCAACGTGAAATGGATGCTGGCCGAAGGCGGCGTCGCCGAATTCGCGCGCCGCAACGCCGAAAAGGCCGCGTTGTTGTACTCCGCCATCGACGGATCCGGCGGCTACTACCGCAATGAAGTGGCGCCCGCCGTCCGCTCGCGCATGAATGTTCCGTTCTTCCTGCACGACGAGGCCTTGGACAAGCCGTTCCTGTCCGAAGCCAAGGCCACCGGCTTGATGGCGCTCAAGGGCCATCGCGCCCTGGGCGGCATGCGCGCCTCGATCTACCACGCGATGCCAGTGGAAGGCGCGAAGGCACTGGCGGATTTCATGCAGGATTTCAAACAACGCCATGGCTGATCGAAAGACATCGGGCGCCGGCCCCGCGAAACCGACGAAGCGTCCCGCCAAGCGGCCGGTCGCCAGGAAGGTCGCGACCAAGACGCCCGCCGAGGAGCCCAAACCCGCCAAGCGCACCGCGCTGCCGAAAAATGCGGTGGAAATCCCCACCGACGCGCAGGGCAAGCCCGATTTGTTGGCCGTACGTGCGCAGATCGACGGCATCGACCACGAAATTCAGGCGTTGATCGCCGAACGCGCGCTGTGGGCGCATCAGGTCGGCAAGGCCAAAGGCAAGCTCGCCGCGGCGGTGGATTACTACCGCCCCGAGCGCGAGGCGCAGGTGCTGCGTCGCGTCGTGGACCGCAACGAAGGTCCGTTGTCGGACGAAGTGCTGGTGCGGCTCTACCGCGAAATCATGTCCGCCTGCCTCGCGCAGCAGGAGCCGCTGCGCATCGGCTACCTCGGCCCCGAAGGCACGTTCTCGCAACAAGCGGTCTACAAACAATTCGGCCACTCGGCGATGGCCTTGCCGCTGGCGACGGTGGAGGAAGTGTTCGACGATGTGGCCGCGGGTCATGCCGATTTCGGCGTTGTGCCGGTCGAAAACTCCGGCACCGGCACCATCCAATCCACGCTGGATCTGTTCCTGACCTCGCCGCTGATGATCTGCGGCGAGGTCGAACTGCGCGTGCATCAGTACCTGCTGTCGCGCACCGGGCATATCGAGGACATCGAGCGCGTGTATTCGCACGCGCTGTCGCTGGCGCAATGCAAGGCGTGGCTGCGCCACAACTTGCCGAAAGTCGAAAAGCACGCGGTCGTCAGCAACGCCGAGGCCGCGCGCCGCGCGCGCAACGCCGACGATGCTGCGGCGATCGCCGGGGAAAACGCCGGGCATGCCTACGGCTTGAAAGTGGTCGCCGGTCCGATCGAGGACCGTGCCGACAACACCACGCGGTTTCTCGTGATCGGTCGCTCGTCGTTTCCGTCTTCGGGCAACGATCGCACCTCGCTGCTGCTGTTCATTCGCGACCAACCCGGCGCGCTGTATCGCATTCTCGAACCGCTGGCGCGTCGCGCGGTCAGCATGAACCGCATCGAATCGCGCCCGGCGCACGGCAAACTGTGGCAGTACGCCTTCTTCATCGACGTCAACGGCCACGCCGAGGAATCGCCGCTGAAGGACGCGCTGGCCGAGATCGACAAATACGCCGGCGACGTGCGCGTGCTGGGTTCGTATCCGGTGGCGGTGCCTTGAATCCCGGGAATCGGGAATGGGGAATGGAGAATCGGAAAGGCGAAGCATGAGTGACCGAACTTTGATGAAGGCGTGGCCATGACCTCGCGATTCCCGAGTCCCGATTCCCGATTCCCGGATTTTTCGGCCCTCGCCCAACCCAGCATCCAGCGCCTGCGCGCCTATGACCCGGGGCACGATCTCGTCGCGTTCCGTCGTCGTTTCGCCGACGCGCCCCTGATCGAACTGGGCTCGAACGAAAATCCCTACGGCCCCAGCGCGCGCGCGAAAGAAGCGGTGCTCGGCACGATTCACGACAGTTTTCGCTATCCCGATCCGCTCGGCGGCGATCTCAAACGCGCGCTCGCCGCGAAGTACGGCGTCGAGGTCGCGTCGATTCTGCTGGGCAACGGCACGCACGAGTTGCTGATGCAATTCGCGCAGGTGTTCGCCGGTCCTGGCGTCGAGGTTGTCGCTTCGAAATTCGGTTTCGCGGTGTACGCCATCGCCGCGCAGTGCGCGGGCGCTGACTTGCGCGTGGCGGCCTGCAACACCGACGACCATGCGATGCCGCGCGGGCACGATCTCGACGCCATCGCCGCCGCGGTCACGCCCGCGACGCGTCTGATTTACCTCGCCAACCCCAACAATCCCACCGGCACCTGGTACGGCGCCGACGCCTTCGCGACCTTCATGGCGAAGGTGCCGAGCGATGTCGTCGTCGTCGTGGACGAGGCCTACGCCGAATTCGTCGATGCGCCGGAATGGGCTTCGGCGCTCGCGCTGTTGCCGCAGCATCCGAATCTCGTCGTCACCCGCACTTTCAGCAAAGCCTACGCACTGGCCGGTTTGCGCGTGGGTTTCGCCATCGCGCATCCCGGTTTGATCGCGGTGATGGAACGCGTGCGCGAGAGTTTCAACGTCAACAGCGCCGGTTTGGCCGCCGCCGAAGCCGCGCTCGGCGACGATGAACATCTGCAATGGGTCGTAGAACGCAATCGCGAACAACGCGACGCACTGACCGAGGCGTTGCACGCGAACGGCCTGCGCGTATTTCCGTCGCAAACCAATTTCCTGCTGACGCAGTTCGTCGAACCCGGCGAGGAAGCGCGCGTTGCGCGCATCGATGCGGCCTTGATTGATCGCGGCGTCGTGCTGCGGCCGATGGGCGGCTACGGTCTCGGCCATTGTTTGCGCATCACCGTCGGCAATCCCGACGAAAACCGGCGATTGCTCGCCGCGCTTGACGAGGTGCTGGCATGAGCGGCGGCGAACGCAAGGATTGGATCGTCGGCCCCGGCCGCCCGTTGACCGGCCGCATTCGCGTGCCCGGCGACAAGTCGGTGTCGCATCGCGCCATCATGCTGGCCTCGCTGGCCGAAGGCGTGTCGCGCATCTCGGGTTTTCTCGAAGGCGAAGACACGCGCGCCACCGCTGCGGTGTTCGAGCGTTTGGGCGTGCGGATCGAAGCGCCGTCGCCGCAGTCGCGCATTGTGCATGGCGTCGGTCTGCACGGCTTGCGCGCCAGCGCCGAGGCGTTGGACTGCGGCAACGCCGGCACCGGCATGCGTCTGTTGGCGGGTGTGTTGGCGGGGCAGGCGTTCGATAGCGTGTTGATCGGCGACGCGTCGCTGTCGAAGCGCCCGATGCGCCGCGTGATCGATCCGTTGTCGCAGATGGGCGCGCGCATCGACAGCGAAACGGGCGGCTTACCGCCGCTGCGGATTCGTGGCGGGCAAGCGCTGCGCGGCATCGATTACGCCTTGCCGGTCGCCAGCGCGCAGGTGAAATCGGCGCTGTTGCTCGCGGGTTTGTATGCAGAAGGCGAGACCGTCGTGCGCGAACCGCATCCGACCC
>JADZBF010000266.1 GCA_020852215.1 Lysobacter sp.
CCCGGGCGACGCAATACCTCCGCGTATAAACCTTCGGTCGGCAGGAACAGAATCGCGAATTCGGTGGTGTGCGGCGGCGCGACGTAATTCTCGCGGATCTCCTTCGCCTGTTTGCGCACCTGTCGTTCCAGCGCGTCGCCCGCGAGGCGCGCGGATTCCACATCGCCGCGCTCCTGCGCATCGAGCAGACGTTCGTAATCTTCGCGCGGGAATTTGGCGTCGATCGGCAGCCAGACCGGGCCTTCGCCGTCGTTGCCGGGGAATTTCACCGCGAATTCCACGAAACCCTTCGAGCCCGGCACGGTCTTGACATTGGCCGCGTATTGATCCGGCGCGAACACCTGTTCGAGCAACGCCGCCAACTGTACTTCGCCGAACACGCCGCGGCTTTTCACGTTGGTCAGCACGCGCTGCAGGCCGCCGACATCCGCGGCCAGCTTGTTCATATCGCCCAGGCCCTGATGCACCTGCGCCAACATCTGCGCGACGTTGCCGAAACTCTCGGTCAGGCGCGTTTCCAGCGTCGTCTTCAATTTCTCGTCGACGGTCTCGCGCATGCGTTCGAGTTTTTCTTCGTTGCTGCGCTGCAGATCGGCGAGTTTCTGCTCCAACGTCGCGCGCAGTTCGCCCAGGCGCTGCTCGTTGCGATCGGTCAATTCGCGCAATAGCACGCCGAGGCCGTCGGCGAATTGCTGTTGCCGCGTCGCCGATTCCGTGCGCGCCTTATGCGCATCGTCGTTGAGCGCGATGCGCAGTTCGTCCAGGCGCGAATCGGTGCGCGCGGTCAGATCGTCCAGGCTGCGCCCGAAGGCGTCAATCCGCTGACTCTGGCCGATCGCGAGACTGTCGAGCTGCGCGCGCAGCTCGCCGCGACCGGCACGCTGTTCCTCGCGCAGCGCGGCTTCGACGCGATCGCGCAGGCGCTCCAACGCGGCATCCGGCTTGCGCAGCAACAATAGAATCAGCAGCACCAGCGCGACCGCGACGGCGATCAGCAGCAGGACGAGCAATGTGGTGGTGTCGGGCATGGCGGAAGTGTAGCCGGTCCGGCCGGGCCGGATGTCGTCTCGATGACAGCCGTCATTAAATTGTCACCATTTCGACATTAGACTGCGCGCACTTCAAAGCCAATCGGAGCGTGCGCACCTATGAGGCCCATCGAAGTCCTTCCGCTCACTTTCGTGTTCTCCATGATCGCCCTCGTCGCATGGAGAGTCCGCCAGAAAATCGTACGGATGCGGCATGTGCGCGAAGCAGCGCTACCGCCCGGCCTCTTCGACAAACTGCGCCGCCGGCGCCCGGACATCGACCCGAAGCAGTTCCCCTTGCTCGAACGCGCGCTGCGCGATTTCTTCGCGGTGTATCTGCGCAGCGGCTACAAGCCGGTGTCGATGCCCTCGCAGGCCGCCGACGAGTTGTGGCACGAATTCATCCTCTACACCCGCCACTATCAAGCCTTCTGCGACAAAGCCTTCGGTCACTTCCTGCATCACACGCCCGCGGTGGTCTTGTCGAAGACCTACGACCGCAACGTCGGCCTGCGCCGGGTGTGGTGGCACACCTGCAAACTCGAAGGGATCGACCCGCGCAAAGCGAGCCGCCTGCCGCTGCTGTTCGCGCTGGACACGCAACTCGCGCTGGCCGACGGGTTCCACTACGCGCTGGATTGCGGCGGCATCCGCGACCGCACCGACGGCGGCGGCGGTTCGCAATGCGCCGCAGACATGAGCGATACGTCCTTCGACGGCACCACCGACGGGTTGGGCGACGGCGGCGGTGGTGACGGGGGAGATAGCGGTGGCGACAGCGGCTGCGGCGGGGGCTGCGGCGGAGACTAAGCGCACGGCCTCAGTCGCGCGCTTGCCGATAGCAACCCTCGCCCGCGGTACCGATCAGGCAGATCCATTCGTTATCGGCGACGAAACGGATCGCCTCGCCCGCGCGCGTGAGGATCAGCGCTTCCCAAATCGCTTCGCTGTTTTTGCCGAGTGCTCCGCCGAGCGGCGGCATCAACGATGCGGCGGCCGACCGCGGTTGCAGCGTGCGCGTGCTGTCGAGCATGCGCCGGATATTGCCCAGATCGATGTCCGGCGGCGCACTGGTGATCGCGCGGGTCAGGACGATGCGTTCGATCTGATCGACCGGCAACACGTCGGGCACCGTTTTCCCGATCCAGGGATTGCCGTCAGCACGATGTCGCTTCGCGAGATCGACATCCTGCGCGAAGGCCATCGCGGATAGCAGCAGCATCGACATCGTCATCCCCCAGCACAGCGAAGTGCGCTTGCGGATCGCTTTCACGATCAATCCACCATGCGGCAGAACACCGCTTTCAGATACCGGCTTTCCTGTACATCGGTCAGCCACGGGTGATCGGCGCCGGCGCCGGCCACTTTCAACACCTGCACGGTGCGGCCGGCGTAGAACGCGGCGCGGCGCAGCATGTCGAGAAATTGCTCCTCGCTCACCAAACCGGTGCAGGAGAAGGTCGCGAACAAACCGCCGGGCTTCACCACGCCCATCGCCAGTTTGTTCATGTCGAGATATTTTTTCAGCGCCGGAATCACCTGCTCGCGGTCGCGGGTCATTTTCGCCGGATCGAGAATCACCACATCGAAACGCTCGCCGTTGTTCGCCGCGTCGCGCAGCCACGGAAAAATATCGGCCTGCACGAAGCGCAGACGCGCGCCGCTTTCGAACGGCATATTGAGTTTCGCGTTGGCTTTGGCGATCTCGATCACCGCTTCGTCGATATCGATACCGACCACTTCGCTCGCGCCACGCACCGCGGCGTAGACGCCGAAACCGCCGGTGTTGCAGCACAAATCCAGCACGCGCTTGCCTGCGCACTGCTGAGACAACCATTGTCGGTTCTCGCGCTGGTCGGCGAAGAAGCCGGTCTTGTGCGCGCCGGCCGGATCGGCGCGGAATTTGATGCCGTATTCGGTGATCGTCGCGGGTGCGGCCGGTTCGGTGCCTCTGAAATCGAAACTTTCCTGCTTCTGCACATGCTCGTCGGCGAACGCATGGAAGCGACAGCCCGGGAATTGCTCGCGCAAGGCCGCGTAGATCCACTCGCGATAACGGAACATGCCGGCGCTGAAATATTCGACGACGACCAGATCGCCGTAACGATCCACCACCAAGCCGCTGAGCCCATCGCCCTCGCTGTGAACCACGCGCCAAGCGTCGCTGACCTCGTCCAGTTTCAGCGTTTCGCGACGCAGACGCACCGCTTCGCCGATCTTCGCGGCGAACCACGCTTGATCGACCGGCACGTCGGGGTCGCGTTCCAACAGGCGGATCGCGATCCGTGAATGGCCGTTGTAGAACCCGCGGCCGGTCCACACACCGTCGTTGCCGATCACTTCGACAAGGCTGCCGGGTTTGGGCTTTTGCGCCGGTTTTTCGACGAGTTTCTGGAAAATCCAAGGGTGCCGGGAGGTCCAGGCGTTCTTGAGATGGACGGTCGGCAGCGAGGGCTGCGATGGATTCGGCAACGGTTCGTTCATGTTCGCATTGTATCGGGGTTGACCTGCCCGGGCCTTTCCCGAACAATCCGCGGCGAAGGGGAGTAGCTCCCGAACGCTGCGGTCGTCAATACGAGTAGGCATCGCCCGCTCCGGCCGCACGGCAACCCGACCGACAGGTCGCGGTTGCGAGCGAGACCTTCGCCGCATGGCGAAGGTCCGTCCCTTCTCGAAGCGCACGCTGTCCAAGCGCATGCTCCGAGCCGAACGCGACGCCCAGCCCTGCGGTTGGGCGTTTTTCGTTTCGGCATTCGGGAGCCATCATGCAAACCATCGGAAGTCCGTTGTTGTGGGGCGCGTTCGGCGCGCTCGTCGTCGTCGCGCTGTTGGTCGATCTGGTGCTGATGCGCCACGGCGGGCCGCATAAAGTCACGTTCAAGGAAGCGCTGTTCTGGAGCATCGGCTGGGTCGCGTTGGCGCTGGTGTTCAACGCCGGGCTGTGGTGGTACGCGGTCGACGCATTCGGCGAAGTGGCCGGCAATCGCATCGGTCTGGAATTCCTCACCGGCTATCTGGTCGAGAAATCGCTGGCGGTGGACAACATCTTCGTGTTCCTGATGCTGTTCACCTACTTCGCGGTGCCGGAAGAGCAGCGCCAGAAAGTGTTGGTGATCGGCGTACTCGGCGCCATTGTCCTGCGCGCGATCATGATTTTCGCCGGCGCGTTTTTGTTGGCGAAATTCCACTGGATTCTGTATGTGTTCGGCCTGTTCCTGGTCCTGACCGGCATCAAGATGCTGATCGCCGCCGGCAAGGCGCCGGATTTGGAGAAGAATCCGATCCTCAAGTGGATGCGCGGCCATTTGCCGTTGACGCCGGATTACCACGGCACCGCGCTGAGCGTACGCAAGGACGGCAAGCGCTGGTACACGCCGCTGTTCGTGGTGATCGTGCTGATCGGTGTGACCGACCTGATTTTCGCGGTGGATTCGATTCCGGCGATCTTCGCCATCACCTCCGACCCGTTCATCGTGCTCACATCGAACGTGTTCGCGGTGTTGGGCCTGCGCGCGATGTTTTTCCTGCTCGCGGGCATGGCCGATCGTTTCCATCTGCTGCCCTACGGTTTGGCGGCGGTGCTGATCTTCATCGGCGCGAAGATGCTGCTGATCGACGTCTACAAGATTTCGATCCTGTGGTCGCTGGGCGTGGTGGCGGCGACGATCGGCGCGACGTTGGCGCTGAGTCTGCTGCGACCGGCGAAACCCGCGCACGGAGCCTGAGGCGATGGCCGCCGCGTGATCGGCCCTCGCGATGTTCTTTCGATCGCATGCATCGATCTTGCTCTTCGTGGTGTTCGCCGCTGCGTTCGTCGCGGCGCTGATCGGTGTCTCGAACGGCCCGGGTAAACGCCGCAGCGCGACGGTGGTGGACGGCATGGATCTGCTGTCGAGATTGCTCGAACTCTTGAATCTGTTCTTTTGAAGGGTGGCCAGATCCGTCGGCGCGGAACGCTCCGTGCCGACCTCCTTTCTCGCGAAGCGCACCCGAAGCCCTTGATCCGCCGCCCTTCCGGCTCCACTGACCTGTGATGCGATTGCACACGCCCGAGGACGTTCCCGATACCCCCGACCAGCGCACGTCGGACCGGCGTCGGTTCCTGCTCGCGCTGAACGCGAGTCTGGCGTTCGTCTTGTTGTTGGCGGCGATCTTTTTTCTGCAGCAGGGCGAAGACGTGCGGCCCTTCGCGGTGGCGGCGCGGCAAGCGCCCGGCTTGCTCGGGCTGTTGACCGCACCGCTGCTGCACGGCTCGTTCGAACATTTGGCGGCCAACGCCGGCGCGTTGCTGATGCTCGGCACGCTGGCCGGCACGGTGTATCCGCGGGCCACGGTCGCATCGCTGCCGCTGCTGTGGCTGGGCTCGGGTCTGGGCGCCTGGGGGCTCGGCGAGCCGGGCAGTTACCATCTGGGCGCCAGCGGCGTGACCCACGGCCTGATGTTTCTGATCTTCGTGCTGGGTCTGCTGCGCCGCGACCGGCCGTCGATCGCCGCGGCGATGATCGCGTTCTTCCTGTACGGCGGCATGCTGCTGAC
>JADZBF010000267.1 GCA_020852215.1 Lysobacter sp.
ACGGCGGCAGGCGGCCGTAGCCGATGCGTTTGTAGGCTTTGGCGAAACGCATGGCGATGAGGTCGGCGAACGGGCCTTCGCCGCGCATGCGGGTGCCGTAGGCGCTGTCGTAATCTTTTCCGCCGCGCATTTGCTGCACCAGACTCATCGCGTGCGTGGCGCGCTCGGGGTAATGCAGCGACAGCCATTCGCGCCACACGTGTTTCAATTCGTGCGGCAAGCGCAGCAGCACGTAACCGGCGGCGCGGGCGCCGTGTTCGTACGCGGCTTCGAGGATGCGTTCTATTTCGCGATCGGTGATGGTCGGGATCACCGGCGCCACCATCGTGCCCACCGGCACGCCCGCTTCGTGCAGCGCCTGCACCGTCTTCAGCCGCGTATGCGGCGCGGCCGCGCGCGGTTCGAGTTTCGACGAGAGTTTGTTGTCGAGCGTGGTGATCGACACGTACACCGCCACCAGGCCTTGCTTGGCCATCGGCGCCAGCAAATCCAGGTCGCGTTGGATCAGCGCGCTTTTGGTGATCAAGCTGACCGGATGGCGATGCTCGGCGAACACTTCGAGCAATTGCCGGGTGATGCGGTAGCGGCGTTCGATCGGTTGGTAGGCGTCGGTGTTGATGCCGAGCGAGATCGGCGAACAGCGATAGCCCTTGCGCGCGAATTCCTTGCGCAGCATCTCGGCGGCGTTGGTCTTGGCGTACAGCCTGGTCTCGAAATCGAGCCCGGGCGACAGGTCGAGATACGCATGCGAGGGCCGCGCGAAGCAATACACGCAGCCGTGTTCGCAGCCGCGATACGGGTTGAGCGATTGGCTGAACGGAATGTCCGGCGATTGGTTGCGGCTGACGATGCTGCGCGCGCGTTCCTCGGTGACGTGGGTACGCAGTTTCGGCGCGGCGTGGGCGTCGTCGGTGCCCAGGTCGCCATCGGCGGCAGTGGTGGCGTAAACCGAGCCCCAGCCGTCGTCCTCGGCTTCGATCGCGGTTTTTTCGTAGCGTCCGGGCACGTAAGAGGCGGCGCCGCGGCCTTTCAGCGGGCCGTGGATTCGCGGGTTCACTTTGCCGACGTCGCGCATGCGGGTAGCCTACGCGCGTCGCGTCTCAATCGGCGCGACGACGACGGCGCGAGCGCTTACGGCCCGCGACGCCTTTCGATGTCGGTTTTTCCGGTGGAACACGATGCAGACGTTTCACGACGCGTGGTCGCAGCTCTCGGAATGGTTCGATTCGGTCGAACATCTGGGCCTGTATCTGTATCTGGCGTGGGTGACGTACCTGATCGTTCTGGGCGTGTGGATCGTGCTGCAGAAGCGCGAACCGGTGGCGACGCTCAGTTGGATTCTGGCCTTGGCGGTGCTGCCGTATTTCGGTTTCGCGATCTATCACTTGTTCGGCCCGCAGCGGATCGTGCGCCAGCGCCTGCGGCGTATGCGCAGCCGTGTCGCCGAGTCGGACGACGATCGCGAGATCGGCAATTCCGGCGCGCAGGCGGAAACGTCTGAGTTGATGCGGGTCGCGACGCAAACCACCGGGCTCGGCCCCTCCCGCGCGCGGACGGTCGAATTGCTGATCGACGGCCACGCCAAATACACGCGGCTGTTGGCCGACATCGCGCAGGCGCGGCAACACGTGCATGTCGAGTACTACATCTTCACGCCCGATCGCACCGGGGCCGCCTTGCGCGACGCCTTGATCGCCTGCGCCAAACGCGGCGTGCGCGTGCGCTTGTTGCTCGACGCGATCGGCTCGGCGAAAGCGCCGCAGCGTTTCTTCGCGGACTTGGAAGCGGCCGGCGGCGAGTTGGTGTGGTTCCACCCGACGCGTTTCTTGCGGTTCTGGTATCGGCCCTGGATGAACTTGCGCACGCACCGCAAGATCGTGGTGATCGATCATCGCATCGGTTACACCGGCGGCATCAACATCACCGACGAAGAGGACGAAACGCTGCGCGCCGACGCGTATCGCGATCTGCATGTGCGCATCGAAGGCGATGCCGTGCGCGCGCTGCAGCAAGTGTTCGTGGAAGATTGGGTGTACGCCAGCGGCCGGCGCGACGTGATGTCGGATCTGGCGCGCACCCGAGCGGTCGATCGCGATACGACCGCCGCTGCGCTGGACGGCGCGGAAGGCGAGGAAGGCATCGCCACGCACGTGTTGACCTCCGGGCCGGATTCGCCGTGGGAAACGATCCATCGTCTGCATGTGGGCGCGATCCATGCCGCGACACGGCGGGTCTGGTTGGTCACGCCGTATTTCGTGCCCGGCGAAGCGGCGATGATGGCCTTGACCTCCGCCGCGCTCGGCGGCGTGGACGTCCGGTTGCTGGTGCCCAAGCGCAGCGATTCGCTGCCGGTGACGCTCGCGGCGCGCTCGTACTACGACGATCTGCTGGCCGCCGGGGTGAAGGTGTACGAATACGGCCCGCGCATGCTGCACACCAAAGCCTTGTTGATCGACGACGACACCGCGTTGATCGGCAGCGCGAATTTCGACCACCGCAGTTTCCGGCTGAATTTCGAGGTGACGATGCTGTTCGCCGATGCCGGCGTGGCGGAGCGGTTGGCGCGCTTGATCGAGGGCGAATTCGCCAATGCGCCGCGGGTGCGCGACGACCGTCAACGCCCGCTGTTGAGTAGCCGGCTGCCGGAAGCCCTCGCGCGCTTGCTCTCGCCTTTGTTGTGACGAAGGCCACGAATCGCGACGAGGCACGGCGACCAGCCCGACGCTGAAGGCCGGGAACGCGTCTTCCGCAGGGCACCGCGACGGGGCGCCGACGCGGGGTGCAGACGACGAGCGGCGATGCCCGCCCGTCCAGCGGCGGCGGTCGCGACCACGCGACCGGAGGCGCACGGTACACTGCACGCGATCTCCAACCCCCGAACGGAGCGGTGTATGTCCTGGTTGTTCCTGCTGCTGGCCGCCGCGGCCTTTCTCGTCGCCTTCACCACGCATTCGGTGGTGGTCCTTTCGATTTCGATCCTGGTCGCGTTGGGGTTCACCGCCATTTGGTTGATGGGTTTGATGGCGCAACGCGTCGGCGACACCACGCGCAACGAAGCGATGATCATCGACCCGCAAGAGCTGCGCCGTTTGCGCGAGCAAGCCGAAGCGCGTCGGAACCAGAATGCCGCCGGGACCGCCGGCGAGTCCGCGTCGTCGCCCGACACCGTCGTCGGCAATCAAGCGCCGCAGTGATCGTTCTGCCGATGCGATAAGC
>JADZBF010000268.1 GCA_020852215.1 Lysobacter sp.
GACTAACACCAACCCCTGCAGCGGCCCGTCTAAACTTTTGATCAGCACTTCTTTGCCCTGATCGGTGCGCAAAGCGAATATAGCCGCGATCGCGAACAGCAGCGGGAAGCGCATGCGCTTGAGAATCTCGAACGTAGCCGGCAAGACATCGATGCGCCGTTGCACGCGGCGCAAACGCACCATCAACCGATCCATCGCGCGCCACATCCAGAACAGAGGCGGCAATGACGCATGGCCCGCATCGGCGTCGGCCGCCGAAGTCGGCATCGGCGCAGACATCGGCGTTTGTGGGTCTCGATCTTCTCCGTTCATCGCGACGATCTCCTGAAATTCTGCGCTGCGTTTCGTACCCGCATCATGCGCATGACACAGCGCGCAATGGCTGCATCACACGTATCGCGCTACGGTAAAGCGTCTGGCCCCGCGCATCGACGGTCTATTCTGCATCGAACCGGTCGCACATCCTTGGACTGCCCGCGAAGACGCTCAACGCGCGCTTTTGACCGCTTCCCCGCCCTTCATCACGAACGAAATGTTCTCCAGCAGACGCACGTCCTGGGTGGGATCGCCGGGAACGGCGATCAGATCGGCGCGACGGCCCGTTTCGACGACGCCGAGATCGTTGCGGCCCAGCGCGTCGGCGGCATTGATCGTCGCCGACTGAATCGCTTCCGTCGGGGTCATGCCGTAACGCACCATCACCGCGAATTGCTTGGCGTTGTCGCCGTGCGGGAAGATGCCGGCGTCGGTGCCGAACACCATCTTCACGCCGGCCTGATGCGCGCGGCGGAAGTTTTCGCGCTGGATGTCGCCCAATTCGCGATCCTTGCGCAGATTGTCTTCCAGCACACCGTTTTTCTTGCCCTCGGACTGCGTGTAGTCGGTGTTGTAGATATCCATCGACAAATACGCGCCGTGCTGTTTGGCCAAGCGAATGCCTTCGTCGTCGAGCAGACTGGCGTGTTCGATGGTATCGACCCCGGCGCGGATCGCCTCGCGGATACCGTCGGCGCCGTGAGCATGCGCGGCCACTTTCACGCCCCACATATGCGCCTCGTCGACGGTCGCCTTCATCTCCACGTACGTCATCTGCTGCTGTCCGGGCTCGGTGTTGCGCGAGAACACGCCGCCGGTGGCGCAGATCTTGATGACCTGAGCGCCATATTTGCGGATGCCGCGCACCGATTTTCGCGCTTCGTCGGGGTTGTCGGCGTTGAACGGGTTGCGGTCGTTCATCGACGGTGGGAAATAGGTCGAATCGCAGTGGCCGCCGGTGGCGCCGAACGCCATGCCGGCCGGGACGATGCGCGGGCCGACCACCTTGCCCTCGTCGATCGCCTGCTGCAGACCGACATCGTTCCAGTCCTCCGAACCGAGATTGCGCACGGTGGTGAAACCGGCCATCAGCGTTTTCTGCGCGTGCGTCACCGACACCGCCGACCAGAAACGATCATTGAACTGCAGATAGGAATAGCCGCTGTAGGTCGGGTCGCTGTCGATATGCACATGCATGTCGATCAGACCCGGCAGCAACGTCGCATCGCCGAGGTCGTAGCGACGCGCGTCGGGCGCGACGATCGCCGCACCGGCGCCGTGCGCGATTTGTTTGATCCGCCCGTCCTCGATCAACACCTGCACGTTCTGCAGCATGCGTCCGCTGCGGACGTCGAGCATGCGCGCGGCGACGACCACGGAAACGTTCGGGCGCGCCGCGATGCCGCGATCTTGACTACGATCCTGCGCAGCGACGGAAGCGGTCAACGCGGCGAACGCGAGACCGCCGAACAGCAAAGGAAGGCGCGGACGGAGCATGTCGGAATCCTGCGGGTCGGAGAACGCAAGCGTACCCCGCGCCCGCAATCGGGTCGAGTCGGCCGAAGGTCGATGCCCGGGATGCGGCGGCGCTGAGGCTTGGGCCGCCTCGCGCGACCGTCAACCGACGGGCCGGAACTCGATCGTCGCCGCCGGCGCGAGCCACGGCAGCAGCCAGTGATCGACCAGCAAAAACGCGAACAAGGCCATCAAATACACGATCGAGTAATTGAACATGCGCATCGCGAAAAATTCGTCGGGCGGATCGAGCATCTTCCAGGCGTACCACAGGAACACCGCGCCGAGCACCAACGCGCCGCCGAAGTAGAAGTTGCCGCTCATCTGGATCAAGCGCGGCAGAAGACTGACGATCACCAGCAGCACCGTGTAGAACATGATCTGCCAGCGCGTGTATTCCACGCCATGCGTGACCGGCAGCATCGGCACCAGCGCGCGGGCGTAATCCTCGCGGCGGAAGATCGCCAGCGCCCAGAAATGCGGCGGCGTCCACACGAAAATGATCAGCACCAACAGCGACGCGTGCGCCCAATCCCAGGGGTTCTGCATCCCGGTGACGGCGGCCCATCCCAGCAACGGCGGCGCCGCGCCGGCGATGCCGCCGATCACGATGTTCTGTGGCGTGGCGCGCTTGAGCCAAGCGGTGTAGACGATGGCGTAACCGATCAACGACGCGAACGTCAGCAATGCCGTGATGCGATTGACCATCGAGATCAACATCGCCATCGACAGGGTGCCGAGAAACACCGCGAACGCCAGCACTTGCGCGGGCTTGAGCGTCCCGGTGGCGAGCGGCCGATGCGCCGTGCGCGCCATCACCCGATCGATGCGTTGATCGATCAGATGGTTGATCGCCGCGGCGCTGGACGCCGCCAACCAGATGCCGAGAAAACCGAACACGCTCTGCCGCAGCGGCGGCAAACCCGGCACCGCCAAAAACATGCCGACGAACGCCGTGAACACGATCAACGCGACCACGCGCGGCTTGGTCAACGCCCAATACTCGCGCCAAAGCGCGAAGAAACCGGTACGCGGGACGACGGTGCCGTTCACGGGATCACCTGCGCATCACAGCGGCGGGCGCAATCGCGCCAGCAAGCCGACCAGCGTGAACAGCAGCAACGCCGCACCGGCGTTGTGCAGCACCGCGACCCACAGCGGCAGCCCGAACATGACGTTGCCGATGCCGAGCGCGACCTGCGCCAGTGTCAACGCCGCCAGCACGCTGCCGGTCAGCACCAAGCCCGGCGTGCGGATCAATTTCGCGGCGAGCCACATCAAATAGGCGAACACGACCAGCGCCATGCCGCGATGCGCGAGTTGGATCGCGATCCGCGAGGCGCCGTCGAGCACGCCGCCTTCGTAATCCACGCCGATGCCGCGCCACAGCACGAAACCTTCGCGGAAATCGTGCGGCGGCCACCATTGCCCGACGCATTTGGGAAACTCGTTGCCGCAGGCCAGCGCCGCGTAATTGGCGCTGACCCAACCGCCCAGCGCGATCTGGATGCCCAACAGACAGACGGCGACGATCAGGAAGGCGCGCATCGCCGTGGCGCCTGCGATGCGCACCGGGCTGTTGGTCGCGCGCCATGCCATCCAGGTCAGCAAGCCGAACGTGGTCAAGCCGCCGAGCAAATGTCCCATCACCACGATCGGTTTGAGCAACCACGTCACCGTCCACTGCCCGAGCAAGGCCTGGAACACGATCACCATCAGCGCGAACGCGGATACGCGGGCGAGATCGGAATTGTCCCAGCGCAACGCTGCGATCAGCAGCAAGACTTCGCCGGCCAACGCCAGCCCGGCGGCGAGTTCGTACTCGCCGCGCATGTACGCGGGAATGCTGCCGCCCACCAACGCCGCGGCGACGAGAATCTGCGCGAGCCCGGCGCGACGACGGCGCGCGGCGAGCAGCGCCAGCGTGAGCACCAGCAGCCCCAAGATCGCCGCGGCGTGACGATGCACTTGCTCGCGCCACGCTTTGTGCACTTCCAGCGGCCGCACGTCGAGCGCGGTGGGGTGATTCACTTCCGCATTCGTCGTCGGCCACGTGGCGCGGCCATAGCACGTCGGCCAATCGGGACAGCTCAGCCCGGCGTTCGACAAGCGCACGAAACCGCCGAACACGATCACGCAGAACGTCAACGCCACCGCCAGCCACGCGATGCGGTGGAAATGCTTGTACAGCGGCGTGGGGCGACGCTCGGGCGACGCCGCGGCTGCGGCTCCGGAATCGATGGAGGGATCGCTCATTTGAGTTTCAGCAGCTTGGCCAAATCGGCCCGCAAATCGCCCGGATCGGAGCCCGGAGGGTAGCGCAGAATGACGAAGCCGTTGGGGTCGACGACGTAGACGGGCGTGCCTTTGGGGTCGTCCAGTCGCGGCAGATTCGCGCGCAGCTCGGGGACATCCTGCAGCATGCGCAAAGCCGGGCTGCGACGAGCGCCCTCGGGAAACGAACCCTCGGGAAACGAACCCTCGGGAAACGAACCCTCGGGAGACGGACCCTCTGGAAACGGACCCTCAGGAAACGGACCGACCCACAGCAGGTGCACGCGATCGGCGTTCTGGGCCTGCAACTCACGCACCAGTTCGATGTCCGTCGCCAGCTTCGCGCAGGGCGCATCGCAGACCTTCGGCGCGACGACCGCGATGCGCCAGATCCGCTCGCCCGGGTTCCAGGAATACTCGGCGCCGTCGAGCGTCCGCACCGCGACGCCGCGAA
>JADZBF010000269.1 GCA_020852215.1 Lysobacter sp.
CGACGCCGCGCGCGGTCATGGACGCGCTGCGCAACAAACCGGCCGAAAGCGAAGTCGTGTTCGAACTGATGCGCGACCGTCGCGATGCGCGCGAACGGATCAAATTGCCCGAAGCGCTGGCGGTGATTCCCGCGATCCCCGATCAATACGCGGATCCCAACGATCGGCGACCGCCGCCCTTGCCACAACCGAAGACGGGCTCCCGCGTGAGGCGGTAAGGTCAAGAAAGGCCGCCGAGAGGCGGCCCTTCGCGTATGCGGTCCGCGATGTCGGGCGCGCTGGATTGTGGGCGGATGCGGTCAGGCGCGCCAAATCGAGGGAGGCCGCCGCCATGCCGGCCCTAGGGCGCGGTCGGAATTATTTGGTCAAGATCAATTTGTCGTTGCGGGTATGCCGCAAGCGGTAGCACACGCCGCCGTGGCGGATCAGGATTTCGCGCGCGCCCTGCAGCAGCCCCGCGCTGTCGAGGATCGCCGGCGCGGTGAAACCATCGGACCCGGCCTCGGGGCCGGGCGTCGACGTTGCGGCACCGGCGGCGAACGCCTCGAATTGCGGCATGACGGGCTCCTGGATCGGACCCGTCAAATGATAACGACTCTCATCTTTGCGTCAATCGGCGCCGTCGCCCGCCGAGCGACGGCCGTTCAGACGGCAGTCGCCGCCTCCAACCTCGCCCAGACGCCCTCGTCCAGCTCGTGCGCCAGGGTCAAGGCGTCGAGATTCTGGTGCAGTTGTTCGATGCGGCTGGCGCCCATGATCACCGTGGACACGTGCGGATTGCGCAGGCACCAGGCGATCGCCAGCGCCGATGGCGGCACATCCAGCTCCTCGGCCAGCGCCGAGAACTTGCGCGCGCGCTCGACCCGGCGGCTTTGCGGCTCGCCCAGCACCAGGCCGCGCAGCCATTCGCTCTCTTTGCCCAAGCGGCTATCGGAAGCGACACCGTCGGTGTACTTGCCGGTGAGCAGGCCGGACGCCAGCGGCGACCACACCGTCGTGCCGAGCCCCAGTTCGGCGTACAGCGGCGCGTACTCCAGTTCGACGCGTTCGCGATGCAGCAGGTTGTACTGCGGTTGCTCCATCGACGGACCGTGCAAGCTGTGCTGGCGCGCGATCTTCGCGGCTTCGCGGATTTGCGCGGCCGACCATTCCGAGGTGCCCCAGTACAACACTTTGCCTTGGCGGACGAGGCCATCCATCGCCGAGACCGTTTCTTCGATCGGCGCATCGGGGTCCGGCCGATGACAGAAATAAAGATCCAGATAATCCACCCGCAATCGTTTGAGGGCCGCATCGCAGGCGTCGCGCACATGCTTGCGCGAGAGCCCGCGTTGCAACGGTCGCGGTTGTTCGACGGAGCCGAACATGACTTTGCTGGAGACGGCGTATCCATCGCGAGGCAGACGCAGATCGGCGATCACATCGCCCATCGTGCGCTCGGCGTCGCCGCGGGCGTAAACCTCGGCATTGTCGAAGAAATTGATGCCGTGATCCCAGGCAGCCGCGATCAGATCGCGCGCCGCGCTGCGCCCGATCTGTTGACCGAAGGTCAACCACGCGCCGAAGGACAGAACGGAAAGCTGGAGTCCTGTGGACCCCAATCGACGATATTGCATAGCGATGTCAGTTGGTATGGTCGGAACGGAGGAAGGCCAGTGTACCCGCGTCTTGCGACAGGCATTATCATGCGCGTCCCTTCTCCGGATGCGGCGCCCGCCGATTGCGCAGGCGACCGCATTCGATATGCCGGTCGGTAGACGATAGCGCGAACACTGGACGAAAGCGCGTGCCGACTAGCGACTGCGCAGGAACTCATACGCGAAACCGGTCGCCCCGCGGCCATGCGGGGGCGTCGATGCGATTCGCGCGCGGCGCATGGGGCGCGAAACCCGTCCGCGGGACCGCGTGCGCTTTCTTCGCCATTTCCGCTCGAGAAAAAACGTTTCGATGGAACATTTCCTGACCTCCGTTCTCACCGTCGCGATCGCGGAAATCGGCGATAAGACGCAATTGCTCGCGTTGCTGCTGGCCGCGCGTTTTCGGCGCCCCTGGGCGATCGCGGCGGGCATTCTGGTCGCGACTTTGCTCAATCACGCGCTCGCCGGCTGGCTCGGCGCATGGGTCTCGCAATGGCTGCGACCGGACGCGCTGCGTTGGGGCGTGGCGCTCAGTTTCGCCGCGATCGGGGTGTGGACGCTGATTCCCGATCGCATCGACGAGGACGGCGAAGCGCTCGGCGAAGGTCGCACCGCCTGGTCGGCCTTCGTCGCGACCTCGATCGCCTTCTTCCTCGCGGAAATCGGCGATAAAACGCAAATCGCGACGGTGGTGCTGGCGGCGCGGTCGCCGTCGCTATGGCCGGTCGTGGCCGGCACTACGTTGGGGATGCTGATCGCCAACGTGCCGGTGGTCGCATTGGGCCATCGTTTCGCCGACAAACTGCCTTTGAAAGCGGCGCGCATCGCGGCAGCGCTGTTGTTCATCGGCTTGGCGGCTTGGGTCGCGATACGCGGTTTGCCGAGCGAGGCCGCGCCGCAGCCGGTGCCCGCGGCCGCATCGGCATCGGCATCGATGCGATGACGCGGCGCGTGCGAACGGCCCGACCGGCTATGCTGTCGGCGGTATCGGATTGGGAGACAGACGCATCGCTATGAACGTGACCGGGGAGTGGTGGCGAGACGTATTGCGAACGCTGCTGTCGCGGCCCGACGAGGTCATGCTCGATTTGGGCGCGGGCGGCGAACTGCTCGTGGCCCGCGTGCGCGCGCTGCTCTCCGCGCTGATTTTGCTGCTGCCCTTGGTCGCCGGTCTGAGCGGCGGCAGCGCCACCGAGGTGCTGATCGGTCTGAGCGCGGCGGTGTTCATCAATATCTGCGCGCAAATCTGGTTGGCGTTGGCGCATCATCGCCGCCGTCACGACTGGCTACCCTACGCCACCACCACTTACGACGTCACCACCACCACGGTCGTCTTGGTGGCGTTGAATCTCAGCGACCCGGTCGCGCCTTTCAACAGCGTGGTGGTGTGGTGTTTCTATTTGCTGGCGATCGGCATGACCGCGCTGCGCAACGACGGCCGCTTGACCTTGTACGCGGGCGGCATGGCGATGCTGCAGTACGCGCTGTTGGTCGTCGCTTTGTTCGCTTTGGCGGATCACCCGGAGGAACTGGTGTCGGTGCAATACGGCACCGTCGATGCCGGCGCCCAGGCCGAACGCGTCGTGCTGATGCTGTTGATGACCTTGCTGACGACGACGATCGTTTATCGCATGCAGCGATTGATCGAATCCTCCGGCACGGACGGCCTGACCGGCCTGCCCAATCGCGCCTGGCTGGTGCAGCGCATGCCGCGGATTCTCGAAGCGGTGCGCGAAGAAGGCGAGTCGTTGACGCTGGGTTTGCTCGATCTGGACGACTTCAAGCGCATCAACGCGCAAGCCGGCCATTTGGCCGGGGATCGCGCGATTCGTCACGTCGCCGCGTCGATGCGGGACATGCTCGGTCCGCGCGAGCGCATCGTGCGCATCGGCGGCCAGGAATTCGTGCTGTTGCTGCGCTGCCCGATCGGCAACGCGTGGGAGCGTTTGGACCGGCTGCGGCATTCGATGGTCGAGCGCCCGTTCGTGCCCGAACGCGGCGCGGATCCGATGCCGATCAGTTTCAGCGGCGGGCTATCGTCCTATCCGATGGACGGCAGCGATGTCTCGTCGCTGCTGCGCACCGCCGACCGTCGCCTGCAGGCGGCGAAGAACGAAGGCCGCAATCGCGTGGTGGCGCGGGATACCTGAGGAAATTCCGGGCGGTTCGGAGCTCCGAGCGATTCGGAGTTCCGCGCGTCGAAGCGGGCGCGCTCGGTTCGAACGCGCAAGTGTTTGAAAGTGTTTGATTCGGCGGGAACGAGCGCACGCTTGGTTCGCGTTGCGGGCCGCGAAACGCGCCGCAGCGCAACATCGACGGGGTGCCTCTCTGGCCTGACGCGGTCGCATCGTGCCGGATCGGCCGGCCCATGGCCGGTCCCCATTGCCCATTCCCAGCCCCTGCCCTACCCTGCCGGGGTTCGGCTGAAGGCCTGGGGAGCGAGTGATGGATGTAGTGACGCGGATCGGCTTCGGCCTGTTCGGTTTGGCGGTGCTGATCGGCCTCGCCTGGGTCTTTTCCAACAACAAGAAAGCGGTGGACTGGAAGCTGGTGGGGACCGGCGTCGGTTTGCAGATCGCGTTCGCGACGCTGGTCTTGCTCGGGCCCAGCTTGGTGCCCTATGTCGAAGCGGTGCTCGGCGAGTACACGCCGTATTGGCGCAACTTCGTCAAATACGGCCTGCTCGGCGCGTTCGCGCTGTTCGTATTGGCGCAATGGTCGCGCATGGCCGCGCAGCGGACTCTGCTGATTCGCGCCGCCGCCGCGCTCGGCATCACTGCGGCGGTGTTGGGCCTGCCATTGATCGGCGAGGGCTTCGAAGCCGCCGGCAGCGTGTTCATCCAGTTGATCGGCTTCACTACCGAAGGCGCCAAGATGATCCTCGGCGGCTTCGCCGACCAGGACAAATACGGCTTCATCTTCATTTTCCATGCGCTGCCGACGGTGATCTTCTTCGCCTCGTTCATGGCGGTGCTGTACCACCTCGGCGTGATGCAGTGGATCGTCAAGATCATGGCGATGGCCATCACCAAGGTGATGAAGGTCTCCGGCGCCGAAACCACCAGCGTCTGCGCCAGCGTGTTCATCGGTCAGACCGAAGCGCCGCTGACGGTGCGTCCGTACATCAACAAGATGACCGACTCCGAGCTGCTGACGATGATGATCGGCGGCATGGCGCATATCGCCGGCGGCGTGATGGCGGTGTACATCGGCATGCTCGCCGGCACCGACGTGATGCAGCAGCAGATCTACGCCAAGCACTTCCTCGCCGCGTCGATCATGGCCGCGCCGGCCACGCTGTTGATCGCCAAAATCCTGATCCCCGAAACCGGCACGCCGCAGACCGGCGGCACGGTGACGGTGCATGTGGAAAAAGAAAGCAAGAACATCATCGATGCCGCCGCGGCGGGCGCCTCGGATGGCATGAAGTTGGCAATTAATATCGCGGCGATGCTGCTGGCCTTCGTCGCCTTGATCGCGATGCTCAATGCGGTCATCGGCTGGTTCGGCGATTGGCATTTCAGCAACTATCAGAGCCTCAATATGATGCTCAACGACGGCGTGGTCGACGCGGCGCAGCATAAGGTGCGCTTGAATCTCGGCCTGATCCTCGGCTACGTGCTGGCGCCGATCGCGTGGGTGATCGGCATCGAATGGAACGACGCAGTGATCGCCGGCGGCTTGATCGGCCAGAAAGTGGTGCTGAACGAGTTCATCGCCTATCTGCAGTTGGCGCAGACCGCCGTGGGCGATGGCCCCGGCCAGATCAGCGAGAATTCGCGTCTGATCCTGACCTACGCGCTGTGCGGCTTCGCCAATTTCGCGTCGATCGCGATTCAGATCGGCGGCATCGGCGGCATCGCGCCGGAACGCCGCAGCGACCTTGCCCGCTTCGGCCTGCGCGCGGTGCTCGGCGGCTCGATCGCCACCCTGATGACCGCCACCATCGCCGGTGTGCTCATTCATTTACGTTGATGCTTTTATGAATCGATTCGTCGAAATCGATTCGTAAAACAGATTGCGACACGGGCTGCCGCGACAGCGTCGGCCCCATGCGATGATCGCCCTGCCCACCGACGCCCCCGGAGCGATCCGGGGGCGCCGTCGTCCGAGACATTCCCCCATGAAACGCACCAAATCCTCGTCCTCCGCCCAAGTCGTCGTCGTCGGCTCGTTCAACGTCGATCACGTTTGGCGCTGCGACGCGCTGCCCGCGGCCGGCGCCACGCTCGGCGGCGACTACACCAGCGGCCCGGGCGGCAAAGGCTTCAACCAGGCCATCGCCGCCGTGCGCAGCGGCGCGCGCACCACGTTCGTCTGCGCGCTGGGCAACGACTTGGGCGGCCACCATGCGCGTTCGCTCGCGACCGCGGAAGCGATCGATCTGCGCGACGAAGTCGGCATCGCGCCCACCGGCAGCGCCGGCATTTTCGTCGACGCCCAAGGCCGCAACAGCATCGTCGTCGGCGCCGGCGCGAATGCCGAACTGTCCGCGGAGTTCCTCGACGCCCAGCGCGATCTCATCGCCGCCTCGTCGGTGGTGTTGGCGCAGTTGGAAACGCCGGTCGAAGCCGCCGTCGCCGCGCTGCGGCACGCGCGCGCGGCCGGTCGTATCGGCGTACTGAATCCGGCTCCGGTGAACGCGCCGGTCTCGCCGGAACTACTCGCGCTGACCGACGTGCTGACGCCGAACGAAACCGAGGCCGCCGCGCTGTTTCGCCGCATCGGCGAGCGCATCGAACCCGACGCGATCGCGCAGCTCGAATCGCCGAAACTGCATGCCTTCTGTCGCGAATTGCTGCATGGCGGCACCGTCGTGGTCACCCTCGGCGTCTCCGGTTGTTTCGTCTCGCACGCGGAGGGCCAGCAGCGCGGTGATGAAACGCTGTGGTATCGCGTCCCGGCCGAATCCGCGAACGCGGTGGACACCACCGGCGCGGGCGATGCCTTCAACGGCGCCCTCGCCGCCTCGCTCGCACTGCGCCCCGACGCTCCCTTCGCGACGCACATCCGCTACGCCAGCCGCTACGCCGCGCTCTCGACCGAACGCCACGGCGCAGCGCTGTCGATGCCGCGTCAAGAGGAATTGGACGCGCGGTTTCCGGGTTGAGCAAAGCGGGCTGAGCGAACCGGAAAACCGCATCGCTCAGAGCCTGTTCAAAATCGTCGCGAGCGATGGGGATTTCGCGCCGCTCGCAGCGCAGAAAGCGCAATGTACTTGCAGGTACATGAGCATTTCGAGCAGCGGACGGCGCGAAAGCACCGAGCGCAGCAGATTTTGAACAGGCTCTCAGGTCA